>JAGGVM010000131.1 GCA_021157985.1 Nitrososphaerota archaeon
ATTATCCCGCCGCTCTCAACCCGCTCCTCGGCTATCACCGGTTCCTGGCCTTCAACGACCTTGGAGGGGTTAAGCCCGGCCGCGTCGGCGATCAAGTAGACGGATTCCGCGTAGCCCACATGGCCGCTGTACTCGCCTCTCTTCAATTTCTCCCCGTATTCCGATGGATCTAACCCCACCCCGATCTTCTTGATGAAGGAACTCCGCCTCTTAGCAGCGTCGAGCGAACGCCGCGCCCTGATCTTTTTTATGGTTGGGACCGAGGCGGCTAGGACTGAGGCGAGGGTGTCGAGGAGGAAACCCGGATTTATCCCCGTGCCTATCACTGAGACCCCGTAGGTCCGCGCGGCTTCGTCGAGCTTCCGGGCCAGCACCGGATACCTGTGAAATGGATAGGAGAGGGTTTCGCAGGTCGATACCACGGATTTCCCGAGCTTTACTACTTCTAGGAGCTGGGGATAGACTTGTGGGAGATAAGACGAGGTCGCGTGCAACACTATCTCGGAGTTTCTCAACGCTTCCTCGACGTTCGCCGTCACCTTCACCCCGATCCTCTCTAAGCCCACGACCTCGCCGACGTCTTCCCCTATGATCTGGGGGTTTATGTCGACCGCTCCGACTACTTCGTGGCCCCGTAGGACCGCGACCCTGCCCAAAAGCTTCCCGATCTCCCCTAAACCGTAGAGCGCTAGCTTCAATCCCATGAATAACCTGCCGGCAGAATACTATCTTAGCGTTTCGCGTAGAGTTATGTGGCCATAGGGCTTCCGAGATCTCAAGGCGAAAATATAAGAATGGGCTGACCTCAGATCCGCTGGAGAACATGCCAAGCCACGGCTCGATCACGAAGGCTGGAAAAGTCAGGTCTCAGACCCCGAAGATAGAGGCGAAGCCCAGGAAGGGAATAATCCCGCGGCTTAGAAACCGCTACAACTTCCAGAAACGCGTCGTCGAAGCTGGTCAGCAGGCGGCCTAGAGATCACCATCCTTAAATAGTCATGGAGCACGCGAACCCTAGAAGCGGAAGTAGAGAGCTGTGATGACTGATATGTCCATTAACCCGGAGGCGTCGGGGTGATAGGCGTGGCGCGTCAATCAGCTAAGCCGAGAAAACAGCGTAAGGCCCTCTTCAACGCACCTATGCATAAGTATCCAAAGCTTATGTCAGCTCACCTAGCCCCCGAGCTCAGGGAACAGTATAAGCGGAGATCTTTCCCGGTTAGGGTCGGAGACAAGGTCAAGATCATGAGGGGAGAGTTCAAGGGGGTTGAGGGGAAAGTTACGAGGGTTGATAGGGAGAACCAGGTGGTCTTCGTGGAGAACGTGACCGTGAAGAAAACCGATGGAACGAACGTTAACAGGCCGATCCACGTCTCGAACGTGATGATCACAGAACTTAACCTAGATGATCCTTATAGGAAGCAAGCCCTCGTGAGAGGGAAGGAGGTAGAGGCCTAATGGGACACCTGAAGAGGCTCGCCGCCCCACCGTATCTCAAGATCTCCGCGAAAGAAGCGGTCTTCACGGTAAACCCCTCACCAGGACCTCACCCGAAATACGAGTGCATCCCACTTCTCCTAATCGTCCGAGACTATCTCAAGTACGCCGAGCGAGCCGAGGAAGCGAAGAAGATAATCAGGAACGGTAAGATCCTCGTGGACGGGAGACCCATCAAGGACTACAAGTTCCCAGTCGGATTAATGGACGTCGTCTCGATCCCGGACACAGGCGAGAACTACAGGATCCTACCCGTTTACAGGAAGGGACTGGATCTAATAGAAATCCCGAGCGAGGAGTCGGGGTTCAAGCTCGGCAAGATAATCAGGAGAATGCACGTCCCCGGAGGCCATCTCCAGGTCACGCTCCACGATGGAAGGAACATCAGGTTCAAGGAATTAACCGACGAGGTCAAGGAATACAAGACCAAGGACACTCTCAAGATCTCCGTTCCCAGCCAAACGATCCTCGGCCACCTCAAGCTCGAGGAACAGAAATACGGCCTGCTCGTGAAAGGGCCTAAGCAAGGACTCCACGGAAGGATAATCGAGATTAGAAGGGACGTGGTTTACCCGGCTAAGCCCCTCGTCAAGCTCGCGACGAACAGGGGAGACGTTACCTCGATACTGGATTACGTTATGGTTGTAGGGGAGGAGGAGCCATGGGTGAAGCTGCCTTAGTCGAGGAGAAGAAGGAGAACCCGATGAGAAGGATCAGGGTGGAGAAGGTGGTCGTCAACTCGTGTATAGGCGCGAGCGGGCCTAGGCTCGAGAAAGCCGCGAAGATCCTCGAGATGCTGACGGGCCAGAAGCCGCAGTTCAGGAAGGCTAAGAGAACGGTTAAGGGCTTCGGGATCTATAGAGGCCAGCCGATCGCCGTCAGGGTAACCCTGAGAAAGCAGAAAGCGTTAGAGTTCCTCGAGAAAGCCCTGAAAGCTGTCAACAACGCGATAAAGGCGTCGAGCTTCGATGAGAACGGGAACTTCTCCTTCGGAATAAGAGAGCACCTAGACATACCTGGAACGAAATACGACCCGGAGCTCGGAATAATCGGAATGGACGTCTCAGTCCACCTATCGAGGCCGGGGCTGAGAGTGACCCAGAGGAGAAGGGCGAGAAGCAAGATAGGGAAATCCCATAAGATAACGAAGGAGGAGGCCATGGAGTTCGTCCGCGAAGCCTTCGGCGTCAAGATAATAGAGGAATAACGTTATATTATCCCTGATCCATCGAGCAGGCGGAGCCCGAGATGGCGAAGCATAAGCCGCCGAAGGACAGGAAGTTTGGCAAGGGAGTTGTCAAGTGCAGGCGCTGCGGAACCACGGTGGGGGTCATAAGGAAATATAACCTCTATCTCTGTAGGAGATGCTTGAACGAGGTCGCCCCCCTGCTCGGCTTCAAGGTCTACGAGTGAGCTGAGGAGTCTTAGAGCGGAAAACACTTATAAAACGACTCTAAGGTTGCCTTAGAAAGGCATGAGCAGGGACTTGGTGTCAGGGCTCTTCACGACCCTCCAGAACAACGAGATGGTCAGGAACAGGGAGTGCATATACTCAGCGTCGAAGCTCATCGGCGAGATACTGAAAACCCTCCAGCGCCACGGATACATAGGGGCAATCGAGTACATCGAGGATGGAAGAGGGGGAAAGTTCAGGATCCAGCTCCTCGGGAGAATAAACAAGGTCGCACCGATAAGGCCGAGGTTCAGCGTCAAGAAGGATGAATACGAGAAATGGGAGAGGCAGTATCTTCCGAGCAAAGACGTTGGAATAC
>JAGGVM010000119.1 GCA_021157985.1 Nitrososphaerota archaeon
AAGACGAGCTTTCCTCCTACGAGGAGATAGGCGTGGTCTCCGATCTCCAACGCCTTCTTCGCGTTCTGCTCCACCAGGATTATCGTGACCCCCAGGCTGTCCCTGAGCTCTACGATCTTGGATAGGACGTCGTTCGCTATCTTCGGTGAAAGGCCTCCGGTGGGCTCGTCGAACATCATGATCTTCGGCTTCCTCAGAAGGGCCATCGCCATCGCCACCATCTGCCTCTCACCTCCGCTCAGAAGCCCTGCTTTCACCCTCCAATACTTCCTTATCGTGGGGAGGAATTCCGCGACCTCCTCCAACCTCTCCTCGACCTCCTCCCTCTCCAAGATGTATCCGGCCATCCTGATGTTCTCCTCGACCGTGAGGTTCTCGAAGATGTTGTTCACCTGGGGGAGGTAAGCTATCCCGTATCTCACGATCTCGTGCGGAGGCTTTCCGACCAGCTCCACGCCGTTGAACTTTATCGAACCCGAGTAGATGGTCGTCAGGCCGAAGACGGACTTAAGGAGGGTGCTCTTCCCGCTTCCATTAGGGCCTACTATGACGTTTATCTCCTTCGGCTTAAACTCCAGGGTAACGTCGAATAAGACCTGAAGCTTCCTATAACCCGCGTTAAGCTCCCTTATCTCGATCACGTATCTCACCCTCCCAGATAGACTTCGATCACCTGCGGATCAACAACCACTTCCTTCGGCTTGCCGCTCGAGATGAGAGAACCCGAAGCCATGACGTATACTTGGTCCGCGTATTGTAGGGCTATGTCGAGCCTGTGCTCGACGAGGAGCATGGTTATTCCAAGTCTATCTCTAAGCTCGACCAGCCTCCTGAAGATCTCGTGAGCGAGCTTCGGGTTCACGCCGGCTACGGGCTCGTCCATGACCAGGAGCTTCGCATCAGCCATCAATGCTCTCCCGATCTCGAGGAGCTTCATCTGACCTCCGCTGAGCTTCGCGGCCTCCTGGTCCCAGAGGTGATCAAGCCTGAGTATCTTCAAGAGCTTGAAGGCTTTCTCGATCGCCTCTTTCTCGCTCTTAGTCCACTTAGCCCTCCTCAAGGCCGAGAAGAATCCCTCACCCGGGTTCCGGGGGCAGGCCACGAGCAGGTTCTCCAAGACCGTGAGCTTCGTGAATGGCTTGGGTATCTGGAAGGTGCGGGCGAGGCCCCGTGAGAAGATTTCGTGGGGATGTAGGTTTGTGATCTCCCCGCCGTCGAAGAAGATCTTTCCCTCGTCGGGCTTGTAGATCCCGGTTATCAGGTTTATGAGCGTGGTTTTCCCGCTTCCATTAGGCCCTATCAGGAGGGTTAGGGTCTTCTCCTCTATTTCGAGGCTGACCCTGTTTACGGCTACGAGCCCGCCGAAGGACTTCACCAGATCCTTGACAACCAGCACTTTTCCCGGCATATTGTCTGAGGACGATAAAAAAGGGATGGGTAAAAATTTTTCGTTTTACTCCCAGACGATCTCTCCGGTGGCGCTCTTATAGACGCCGGTGGCCTGCCATTCGTACCCGCCGGCCGTCTTAACGATCTCGACGAGCTCGTAGTCCGCGCCTATTCTATCGCCGTTCTCGTCGAGCATCACGTATCCGCTCGCTCCATAGTAGTGTTGAACGACCTCTGGGAGGATGTTCTTGATCGTTTCGCCGTCGTACTTGTTGGTCGCTAGAAGCGCGTAGGCAACCGCCCAAACCGCGTCGTAGCTGTTGTAGGCATAGGCCTCGGGCGGGTTACCTCTCACGGACTTGATCTTCTCCAGGAGCTCCTTGTACTTCGGGGTCTTCGTGGGCGCAAAGATCGGGCTAACGAACCTAACCTTCGACGCGAACTCCGCCACCTTCTCCTCCTTCACGAGCCTTCCTTCATACGCCGTTCCATCGCTTCCAAACCACTTAACCTTCCAGAGGACGTCGTAGTCAACGGCGGATAGGAGGAAGGCCCTGGCCTCGCCGAAGGCTATTATCTGGACCATTATCTTGTCGGGGGAAACTCCCTTGTCGACGAGCTGGTTCACGATGTTCACGAGGTTTGATACCTCCGCGGAGAACTCCGTGGCGTCCGGCGAATACCTGATCTTACCAGCTACGTTTAATCCGAGGTCCTCAGCAGTTTTCTCGGCAACGCGTTCGAGCCCGTCTCCCCAGGTGTCACCTCTCCAGACGAAGATTATGTGGGTTACTCCAAGCTGCTTTGCGAAGGTCGGGCCGATCGGTCCTTGGTAAAGGTCGTTCGGCACGAATCTGAAGATGTAGTCGTCCGGGATCGAGAGCTTCGGATCGGTGGATGACTGGCTTATCACGAGGATCTTGTTGGAGTCAGCGTATTCCTTGAGCTGCCTTACCTCCGAGCTCGCCATCGGTCCGACGACAACTCTCACTCCTTTTGCGTAGAGGCTTTGCAGCTTCTCCAAGGCGACGCTGGGCTTGGTCTCCGTGTCCTCGACGTAGAGCTTAAACCTCCAACCTGCCCCGATCTTCTCGAGGAAGGCGTTAACCTCTTGGACAGCCGTCTCCATGGCTATCTTATCGTTAGCTCCGAAGGCTGCTAGAGGCCCGCTCAACGGCAGGAGAGCGCCTATCGGAACTTCTCCGCTAAGGCCTCCGGCCGCTCCTGTAGCGGTCACCGTAACCGTCTTCGTCTGGGTTACAGTGGCTTGTCCGCCGCTGACGGTCGTCGTAACTGTAGCGGTAACGGTCGCGGGCGCGGCTACCATAGAGGCGGCGGCATAGCCCGCGGCAGCTCCTATGACGAGCGCTATCACGACTATTACCGCCGCCACCGCGTTTGATACTCCGATTTTCCTTACGTTTTTCATGCTTTCACCCATTTCTTTTCCATGGATTTCAAAAAAGAGGCTTATAAATTTTTGAAAGGACATATATGAAAACTCATATCCTACGGCTTTTCTTTCAAGCCGAGAAATTCGGGTTTAGCGTTAGGCTGGGAGGTGTCCGATGTACTTTGATTCCGCCGATAATCGGCCGAGCGGTAGTTTACGCAGCCCTCCTCAGCATGCTTAGCACAGGGTTAACCCTCACCTATATGACGACTAAGGTGCCTAACTTCGCTCACGCGAACTTCGCGGTCCTCGGAACCTACTTCACCCTGATCTTCGCGAAGATACTCAACCTCAACCCGTATCTCGGGATCTTATCCGGGTTCCTTCTCGGCGGAGCCGCCGCTCTCGTTCTCTACGTATTCGTCTTGAAGCCCCTCCTCGATAGAGACGCCAACTACATAGTCCTGATGGTCGCGACGGTCGCGTACGACATGATCCTATACTCGGTGATAAACATCTTAGCGGATTCCCTTAACCAAGTGTACAAGGTGACGACGAAGCTCTTCATACTCGAATCCCTCGACTTCGAGGTCATGGGGCTCCGCGG
>JAGGVM010000151.1 GCA_021157985.1 Nitrososphaerota archaeon
CGGCTTCCTACCTATGACGACGAAGCGCGTGATATCGTTCTTCACGTCCTGGATCTCGCTCGCCAAGATCGCTCCGCCGTATAGCGATGCCGCGACCTTGGAGCCTATCGCCGCCGCTCCCTCAAGCTTCACGGCTTTTCTAACGGCCTCGGCCGTGCTCGAACAAGTCTCGACCTTCGCCCCTTTCAAAACCTGATTTAGGAATCCTCTGCACTGGGCCAGTGCGTGGGGATTACTGAGAACCATTTTTATGTCTTGCAGCCTTAGCCCCGGCCTGGCTATCAGGGTTAGATTGATCCTTATCTTAACTTCCCCGCATATTCTCAGCGGGGTCTCGACGAGCAGGTCCAAGGTTTCCCCGACTCCCCCCTCGAGCGAGTTCTCGATTGGCACGACCCCGTAGTCGGCGTCACCCGACTCAACCGCCCTGAAGATATCGCTTATACTCGGCATGGGCTGGAACTCTGCTCCCATGGCTAGGAAGGCTTTCATCGTAGCCTCCTCGCTGAAGGATCCTCTGGGACCGAGGAACGCAACTCTTAGCTTGCTTTGGGCTCTGCGGCATACCCCGATTAGGGATCTTATCATCAGCTCGACGAGGTCTCGGTCGAGGCCCAGCTCATCCGCGAGCTTCAATACCTGAGAAACGACCCGCTCCTCTCGCTCGTAATCCGCTATCGGTAGACCTCGCTTCTTTTTCAGCTTACCGAGCTTCTTCGCGATCTCCACTCTCTCGGCGATGAGGTTCAGGATCTCGCGGTCTATTTCGTCTATTCTGCGCCTAAGCTCTTCGACCAAAAGCCATCACTCAGATGAGGAGGTTCTACTCGGATTTATTGGTTTCAGTTTTCTTTATGTTGATCTTTCCGCCTATCACGTTGTTATTCGGTATCAGGGCGAGCTCGCCTCCATCCTTCTCCAAGACCGTGAAAAACGTGGTGATGTTTTGGACGACGCCCTCCTCGCCCGAGACGGCGACCCTATCCCCGATCTTGAAAGGCCTCATGACCAAGAGAAAGAGGCCCGCGATCGCTTGGCCCAAAACCTTCTGGGTGGCGAAGCCTATCACCATCCCGATGAATCCCCCTAGGGCGACTCCAGCCGCTCCCCCCGCCGATCCGCCGGCCACGGCCGCGATTAATCCCCCGACTCCGACGAGCTTCACCACGTTCCTAACGACTTGCGCCGTTGAGTGAGGATACTTGAGCCTGAGGTTCCAATACATGACGTTCGCGAGCGCTGATATCATTAGGTATCCGAGGCCTAGGAGAAGCCCCATGTTCAGGTAGGGGAGATATTTCTGATACGTTTCGGCGAAGGCTCCGAGGAATGATGGGAGATAGATGTTGAAGAAGATGGATAAGGCTACGTAGGCCACGATCCAGATTATTAGCTTTAAGAGATTTCGCCCGGACTTTGAGACCTCGTCGGGTAGATCCAGCTCTTGCACGTGTTTTGTGATTTATGGAGGGTAATAAGTTTAGGGCGCGCGGGCTGATGCGAGCTTAGCGGCCTCGGATGAGATCCTGTTCTCGAGCTCTAGGTATAGGGGCTTGTATTCTGCGACCGCCTTCTCCAAAGCCTCCTCGTAGGTGATCTCCCCGGCCTCGATCTTCTCCATCAGCTCCTCGACCCTTCTCCGCGTATCGGGCGTTACGAGCTTCGGATCGATCGACTCCAATACTTCTATCAGCTTCATCCCGAGCTCCGTGGGCTTGAAGACCTTTCTCTGCTTCACCACGTATCCCCTGTCCGCTATGATCTTGGGGAAAGAAGCCCTCGTCGCGTCCGTGCCTATCCCATGAGCCTCCATGAGCTTTAGGAGCTCGGCTTCGGTCAATCTATCCGGCGGCCTCGTCTTCCCCTCGTGGAGCTTAACCGAAACGACCTCGAGGACCTCGCCCTCCCTCAGCTCGGGAATCGGCTTATCAGGCGGCTTAAAGTAGGGATAGATCTCGTAGAACCCCTTCACCGCGGTTTCCGCCCCGGAAGCCCTCAACGCTATGCCGGCGAGGCTTATCTCCGCGGACCTCTCCCTTCGCACAGCATCCGGGTAAAAGGCGTTGGCCAGAAACCTCCGAGCCACATACTCCCACACCTTCGCAGCGACCCCCGAGCCCGCGTAAGGAGCCACGGGATAGATCGGGGTGTGCGCGCCGTCGTCAAGCCTTCCCTGCCTCGGCGAGGGCTGAGCGTTTAACGGCTCGATCTTTAACCCCGTGCACGCCGCTTTCATCGGGGATTTGAAGTCGAATGTCCTTCGATACTTGTTCGTCTCGGTTCTCGGATAAGATATGTAACCGTTCGCGTAGAGGGTTTCGGCTATCTGGAGTATTCTCGCCGCTGAGAGACCGGTCAACCTGACTAAGTCTCTGAGCATGTCGTCGGTTCTGATGGGCGTCGGCCTCAGAACTCGTGTTAACTTTTCCTCGAAGTGGAGAACCGTCCCGTGAGAGGTGGAGGAAGCCTTACGATATGCTTCCTCGGCTTTCCGCCTATCCCAGAAGCGATCGCTCTCCGCCTCGAACTCTTCTCCGAGCGCCGTTCGGAAAACCACTTTCAAGGTCCAGAAGAACTTCGGCTTGAAGTTCAACCGCTCCCGCTCCCGCCTCACGACGAACCAGAGGGTAGGAGCCTGACAAGTTCCCCAGCTGATGAGCCTTATCCTCCGGTTAACCCGCCTCGCCGACAAGGTTAGAAGCCTGGTGAAAGCCGCGCCGGTTATGAGGTCGAATCTCTGCCTGAAGAGGGCTTTCCATACCCAGTTCCAGTTGAGGTCGTCTTCGAGGTTTTTCCAGGCTCTTCTAAGCTCCGCGTAGTCCGTGCTGTTGAACCTCATCCGCTTATACGGCGCGTCGCCTTTCACCTGCCTCCAGATCTTGAGTATCTCCGATCCTATTAGCTCGCCCTCAGAGTCGTTGTCGGTCGCGATCACCAAGACCTCGCTTCTCTTGAATAGGTTCCTGAGCTCTCGGAAGGACCTCGAATCCGTTACCTCGTCCTCGAACTCCCTAACCTCGAAGAGCTTCGAGGGCCTGCATTCCCGCCAACCATAGCCGCGCGGAAACTCAGAGTCCATTACGTGGCCTCGGACGGAGGTCACTACGACGTCTTCGCCTTTCAACGCCTCCTTAATCCTCCTCGCGACGCTCGGCTTCTCGGCTACGATCACGACTCCTCCGCTCACGTCAATCACCACTCATTACCTTAAAACCGTTGAAAGCCTCCATCAACCTAATGACCTCTCAACAAAGCCGCTATTAAGGCTGCTAAAGCTATCAACATCAATCCGGAGAAGTTGAAGAAGACGGGGACCCCGAACTCGCTGATCACGAATCCCCCGATCAGGGGGTAAACAATTCTAGAGGCGCCGGTCAAGATGCTCCAAGAGGAGAGGGTTGCGCCGAGCTCTTCCCTCGGAGTTACCTCTGTGAAGAGCGCTATGACTATCGGCCCCCAGGAAGCCGCGACGAACCCCATCAATAAACCGAAGACTATTATCGAGATCGAGGAGCGGATCATGGAGTAGCAGAAAAGCGCCGCCGCCCCAACGAGCTCCGAGAACGCGAGGAAAAGCCACCTCGACCTAAGCTTATCCGAGATCGCTCCGAAGGCGAGGTTGAGCGGTATCGCGAGGATCATCGATAGGCTTCTGGCCAATCCTATATCGGATTCAACCGCTCCGAGATATGAGGGCGCGAGGACGTATGCGAATCCGAAGATCCCTCCCCAGATGAAGGCGTCGAGCGAGCAGATCAGGATCAGGAGCTTAGCTCCCCTGCTGCTGGGTATCAAGAGCTTCAGCGAGAACTTCTCCTTGAACAGCTTCACCTTCATCCAAGGAGCGAGGAAAACCGTTGCCAAGGCGGCTAAAACGATCCCCGAGAGAAGGGCGTGGAAATAGGATCCCGTTAACAGGAAGAGCCCGAGCCCGAGGTTTATCCCTATCAGGACCCCGAGCTGAGCCGAGGAGAGTATTCCGGCCGTGAACACGCCTCTCCAGTTCTTCGGAACCTCCATTCCCGCGACCAAGCCCCTCCCCATCATCGAGGCGGCGAAGCCTATCCTCTGAAAAAGAGTAGAGAAGAAGATCGTGTAATAGGTGTAGCCGAGCATCAAGACCGCCGCGGAGGCCATCGAGAAAGCGGCTCCAGTGAAGACAACCACCCCCAAGTTATTCACGGCCATCATCAAGCCCCTCGCGAGTATCGATAAGACGGCGGCGACGCTGATGAATCCTCCATAAGACGCGCTGTCGACGCGCGCCGATTCGACCATGAAAGGCCAGAGAGCGCTGAAAGAAGATAGGCTTGCGTGTAGGAGTAGGAGGCCTAAAGCGATGAATATGTGGCTCCGCTTGAGAGAAGCGTTAAACAACTTGCCGAAGAATATTTCCTCGAAGCCTCTATTTAATCCAATTTCTCATCTGAAGGTAACTTTAAACGTGCCTGGAAAATGGTTAAGCTTGAAAAATTGAAGCTCGCGTTGATACTCGTCATTCTATTGGTCTCGCAGCCCTTCGCGGTTACCTTGACCATAAACTCGGATGGAATCGCGGAGATACACTTGAAGACGGCGGCGTCCGAGGGATTAAACGAGCTGACGCTTCCCGTCGAACCGATTCCCGAAACCATAGAGATCTCGGTAAACGGCAGATCTCTCATCCCGCTCTACGAGAACGGCACCCTCTATTTCTTCTCTCCCACATCGGGGGCGGCGGAGATAAGCTACCTCGCCAACGTAACGCTCACCGGAAAGCTCTTCAAGATCTGGATCACCGGAAGCCAGCTCGTCAAGCTCATACTCGCTCCCGAGATAGTGCTGCTCTCGATCCCGAATAAGGTGGAGAACTTCACCTATCTGGACGATAAGCTGGTGATCTTCTTCGAAGGCCCCGATGAAATCGACTACTCCATTAAGGAAAAAGCCGCCGAGACCACCGCGATACAGCCATCCACGGTTACCTCCGCTACTTCCAGATCCTTTACGGCAAAACCTCCCGAAGCAACCACGGCGACATCAATTCAGCCGACTAAGACTTCTGAAGCCCGTGGAGCCGGGGAGAAAACGAGTGAACGAGACTATGGGTTAATCGCTTTCATCGCAGGAGTCCTCGGAGCCATCGCGATATTCGCGGCGATCTTCTATAGAGGAAGGAAATCTGGAGCGGGAAGAGTCGAGGTGAGCGGCTTAACCGACGTCGACCTATCGATAATCGAGATAATAAAGTCGGAGGGCGGAAGCGTTCTCCAGGGAAGGCTTCAAGCCAGGCTCGGTCTCCCGAAGACCACTCTCTGGAGGCATGTGAAGAAGCTCGAGAAGATGAGATACATAAAGATCGTTAAGGAGGGATCACTTAACAGGCTGATCCTCTTGAAGGAGGTTTAACCCGTTTTCCGCCGAGTTCCTAGCCGAGGAACCGTTTGGAACCGGGATTCCTTGGATTCCCTAATAG
>JAGGVM010000081.1 GCA_021157985.1 Nitrososphaerota archaeon
ATAAGCAAATATCCATTCAAAGGATCTAAGATTTTGATGCTAGGATACTTGGCAAGCAGGATAGTTCCGCCTCTCTCTCTGCTTATACCGTTTTACATGCTTTTCAGCCAATTAAAGCTGCTAAACACGCTCGCGGCGCTGGTTATCGTCGACACCTACATGTCGTTTCCCTTGGTTGTCTGGATGCTGAAAGGATTCTTCGACGAGTTTCCGCAAGAGCTTATTGATGCGGCTCTGATCGACGGATGCAGCCAAATCGGAACAATGTTCAGAGTCGTTATTCCCGTATCGATGACCGCGATCGCCGCTGCAGGTATCATCACGTTCCTCTGGACTTGGAACGAGTTTATTTACGCGATAATTTTGACGTCGAGCAAGGAGGTCTTCCCGATGACTGTTGGAATATTCTACTTCGTCGGAGATGAGGTAATCGAATGGAACTCTCTCAGCGCCGTTGCGATCTTCACCAGCCTTCCAGCGATAATATTCTTCATCCTGTTCCAGAGATACATAATCGAGGGATTGGTTAAAGGAGCAATAAAGATGTGAGAAAAATAGAAACTCAATAATTTAAATCATTTTTACTTTTTCTAATGGTCTAACATTGATCACTTCAGGGTTACATAGGTTGTCGGGTTTTTCTCCTCTTAGGACTTTTATTATTCCCTCGGCAGCCATTTCCGCCATCTTGTTCCTCGTGTCATGAGAAGCGCTGGCTATATGGGGGGTGACGACCACGTTCTTCAACTTCAACAATGGGTCGTCAGGGTCTATAGGCTCTTTCTCAAAAACATCTAACCCCGCCGCGGCTATCCAGCCCTCTTGAAGCGCCTTCGTCAAAGCTTTCTGATCTATTACCGGTCCTCTGGCAGTATTCACCAGAACCGCAGTCTTCTTCATAATCTTCAATTCTTTTTCTCCTATTAATCCACGAGTCTTAGGAGTTAGGGGAACGTGAACTGTGACGAAATCCGCTTCTTTTAGAATCCGCTCTATTGAGGCGTACTCTATTCCAAGCTCCTTCTCAGCGTCCTCTCTACGATAAACGTCGTAATACAGGATCTTCATGTTAAATCCCTTAGCCCTTTTCGCGACGGCGTAACCTATTCTTCCCAGCCCGATTACACCTAACACCTTTCCATAGATATCATGTCCGAGAAGCATCGTAGGCGCCCACGGAACCGTCCACTCCCCTTTACGTATCATGTTATCAGCTTCAACCACCCTCCTGGCAGCAGCCATCATCAAAGCCCAAGTGTGATCGGCAACAGTCTCGGTGAGAACTCCCGGAGTGTGAACCACGTATATCCCCTTAGAGGTTGCATACTCGAGGTCAATGTGATCAAACCCAACGCTCATCGTTCCAATAACTCTCAACTTCTCCGCCTTGTCGATCAACTCCTTATCCATTTTCTCATTCAAGGTGCAATAGATCGCATCAACGTCTTTCACCGCTTCGAGCAACTCCTCTCTAGAAGGAGGAGGAACCTCATCTCTATACCGAACTTCACAGCACTCCTTCAGCAGCTTGATCCCTACTTCGGGGATCTTCCTCGTCACGTAAACGACTGGCTTCATAAAAAGAACAAAAGTTTCACATCTTTTAAATCTTTGCTATATTCTCATCCCTCAGTCCTAATATTTCATCTAGAAGCTCCTTCGTCGACGCGACTACCACGCCGAGCCTCTTCTTCTCCGTCAACGAGATAGTTTCGTCTCCACCGATTATCGAGTAATGTCCTCCTGACCACTTGACCAGATACATGGGTGCGCAGAGATCCATTACCTTGAGATCGGGGGTTGTGCACGCGAACGCGTCCGCTTTCTCTTCCAGGATATAGGCTATTTCCAAGTTTGCTGCTGCGAAGAAGCGAGTATGCTTAGCGTTCTCCATTATCTTCATGAACCACCACTTTCCCTCACCTGACCTCTTCGCACCAGACAAGTCTAAGAAGATCAGCGCATCCTTCAAGGATTTGACATCGCTTAGAGATGGAGGAGCTCCATTAATCTTGACCCCGTTTTCGACGTCGCCTAAATAGATCTTTCCAGATATGTGGTCGATTACTCCCGCCGCGATCACATCCTTCATTGAGAGCGATTTCGAGATCGCTATGGAGGAGGCGTAAAAAGGTAATCCATGAGAAGCGTTCGTTGAGCCATCTACAGGATCCACTAAGACATAATATTCCGGATTTTCCTGCGGTAAATAGCCTATCTCCTCTGAAATTATGTAAGGCTTATCAAGATATTTTTTCACGACGCTTATGACCGCCTTCTCGGTCAGTATGTCGAATTGGCGGGAAAGGTCTCCGAAACCACCCTTAGATTCTACTTGAATCATGTTCTTTGAGAGAGCTTCTGAAAGAACTCGCCTGGCCTCGAGTAAAGCCTCCTTGATGACATCCGTTAAACGCGTCATTCTGAAAAATGTTTAAGAGAGGTTGTTCAAATATGCTTCTCGAGTTCTTATCATCTTATTGGCCGAAAGCTTTCTTCACGATCGCTTTTAAGTCGCTGGTTGAAGGAGGTTTCAGACAGTTCTCGAGGTTTCGCTTATACGATGAAGCTTCTTCTACGATCTTGTCTAACTCGGATTCAGGTACGCCTGCCTCTTTCAGGTTCATCGGTAAACCGGCAGAGCTTTTCAGCGCATCTATTTTTTGAACGAGCTCGCGGGCTATTTCACTTGGATCGTCCGCTCCAATTCCAAGAGCCTTTCCCAATGAGACCGTTCTCTCTGGAACATTTTCAGCAATGTACTCGATGAACTGCGTGAGGAATAGGGCGTTCGCGAGTCCGTGGGGGATGCCGAACTTTTGAGTCAGATAATAGCCGAGCCCGTGGACGACGACCGTTCCTGCGAGATTTATCGCGAATCCGGCTAACATGCTTGCGTAAAATAAGCGTTCCTTTGAATCGAAGTCTCCCTTCACTCCCTTCTCGAAGTTCTCAAAGATCATTCGTATTGATTCAACGGCGTATAGGTCGGAGAGCTCGCTGGATTTAACGTGATAATACGCTTCTAGCGCGTGGGATAGAGCGTCCATAGAGGTATGCGCCGTTATATTGTTAGGTAAATACTTCATTACGTTTGAATCTAGGATCGAGATCGTTGGAACGATCTCCTCGCTGGCTATCACTTTTTTCTTCAAGCCCACGCTGTAGACCCCATATTTCGTAACCTCGCTTCCCGTCCCGCAGGTCGTAGGTATAGCGATTATCGGGAGAATCGGAGGCTTCACTTCGGCCGGGTAAAAATAATCCTCGAGCCGGCCGCCATGAGCCGCTAAAACCGATATCCCCTTGGCCGCGTCCATAGCGCTTCCGCCGCCGAATCCGATAACGAACTCCACGCCCTGCTCTCTGGCTAAGGAGCCGCCGGCCTCAACCGTTTCTATTGATGGATTAGGTTCAACCCTATCGAAGACCACTACTTTGGATCCCGAAGAAGTTAGAAGAGATTTTATCTTGTCTAAGTAGCCGGATCTCCGCGCAAAGCTCCTTCCCGTGACCAGCATAGCCGTCCCACGTATCCCAAGCTGGTCTAAAAGCTCGGGCAATAACTCTATCGAGCCCCTTCCGAAGACTATCTTCCTCGGAGATCTAAAGGAAAACAACTTCATCAACCCTCCTTGCCCGATGCTCAAACATAAATTTTTAACAACGTTTACTCGGAGGCTTTACTCCTTCGGCTGCCTCCAGACTTAACTACAACCCTCCTGCGCTTGCTCTTGAACCGCTTCTCGACCTCCTTGAGGGATTTCTTATACAGCTGCGGCCAGGCCTTAGCGAGCTCCCGCTCAACAACCTCAGCAAGAAACTCGCTTATGCTAAACCGAGGAACCACACTTTTCCAATAATTCAGAACGCAGCTGGCAACCGGAGAGTAGAAAGCAAGCCTCGGCTGCTTGACGGCTGTCTTAACCGCTTCTCTGAAAAGCTTCTCATCAACGCTCTTATTCTTTGCTTTTTGCCGCTTGGTCTTTTTCGCTCCGCCGGCCATGCCTAAATGGTAAAACTTCAAAAATAAAACTTTTACCATAAACCTTCCCTGAGGGAGCCTAATCCGAAAAAGGATGTAATTCCGTGGCAACGGGATTCCGGTGGGCCTCAGTAATGCCTTACGAAAAGGATTATTGGGGAATAGACCACCGTATCCACGAACATCAGTTATAAACACACCACCGAAAAGAAGGAAAAAGGCCGCAGAACGCAAACGAATCGGTTGGAGTATCTTATGCTTGGATAAATAATCCCGTTTAAACGGTAATAAATGGAGTTACCGTACCTAGTACGGCGCATAGGATTTTGCGGTTTTTATGTTTGAAGGTTTACTTTTGATGTTTTATCTTTTACTTTTTATCTTTGATCTCCTTATCGCGATTGATGGCCGGCGTCGTGAGGTGGGAGGGGAGCCTTCATGACGTGATTTTCCGGGGGCTGAGGCTCTGCGGAGAGAATGGAAGTGAGGGATGCTGGTTCGAGGCGCGTTTTTGGAGGGATGCCGTGGTTTGGGATAATCTTTATTATTACGGGGTTCGCCTGTCTCGGCGGAGTAAAAGGGAGAGAAGCATGCCTCGTGTTAAGAAGATCTCGGAAGTTTTGGACATACTTAAGCAGAAAGATCAGATCAGAAACATAGGGACGATTGCCCACGTCGACCACGGCAAGACCACGACCACGGATAGCCTGCTGGCTGCCGCTGGCCTGCTGTCTCCGACCCTGGCGGGTAGGGCGCTTGCCCTCGACTACTTGGAAGAGGAGCAGCAGAGGCAGATGACGATTAAGGCGGCGAACATCTCGCTTTACTACGAGATGAATGGGAAGCCGTATATCATTAACATGATCGATACCCCAGGCCACGTGGACTTCAGCGGCAGGGTTACTAGAGCACTTAGAGCTATAGATGGGGCGATAGTGGTCGTTGACGCGGTCGAGGGAGTCATGACCCAGACCGAAACGGTCGTTAGGCAGGCGCTGGAGGAGCGCGTTAGACCCGTCCTCTATATAAATAAGATAGATAGGCTGATCAAGGAGCTCAGGCTCACCCCGGATAAGATCCAAGAAACCTTGGCCAGGATCGTGATGGACGTTAATAGGCTTATCGAGATGTACGCCGAGCCGCAGTATAAGCAGAAGTGGAAGGTGAGCTTCCAGGATGGAACGGTCGCCATAGGCAGCGCCAAGGATCGATGGGGCTTCACGATCCCGCAGGCTCAGAAGAGGGGCATAAAGTTCAGCGACGTCATGAAGGCTTTCCAGAACAACGATTTAGACTGGCTGAGGGAGAACGCGCCGCTCCACGAGGCCATCCTAGAGATGGTGATCAATCATCACCCACCTCCGCACGTCGCCCAAAAGTACAGGATACCGAAGATTTGGAAAGGCGATATAGAGTCGGAAGTCGGCCAAGCGATGGTGAACTGCGATGAAAACGGCCCGGCGGTGATGATAGTGACCGACGTGAAGGTGGATCCGCAGGCCGGCGTCGTCGCGACCGGCAGGCTCTTCAGCGGAACCGTGCGAGAGGGAGACACGATCCAGATAGTCGGCAGAAACATCTCGAGGCGCATCCAGCAGGTCACGGTCTATATGGGTCCGAACCGAGAGATCGTTGGAACACTTCCAGCCGGGAACATCCCAGCCCTTCTAGGAATAGATGAGGCGAGGGCGGGCGACACCCTCGCGACGGTGGATCTCGTTCCCTTCGAGTCCATGAGATACGTCTCCGAGCCCGTCGTAACTATATCCGTTGAGCCGAAGCATAGCAAGGACCTGCCTAAGCTCGTAGACTTCCTGAACAAGCTCTCGATCGAGGACCCGACCCTCGTGACGACCGTCCGCCCCGAGACCGGAGAATACTTGATAAGCGGTATGGGAACCCTCCACCTCGAGATCGCGCTCACCTGGATATCTAAGGCCGGAATAGAGGTGGTGGCCAGTAAGCCGATAATCCTCTACAGGGAGACGGTCTCTAAGAAGGGAAAGGTCTACGAGGGGAAGTCGCCGAATAAGCATAACCGCATCTACATACAGGTGGAGCCCCTCGAGGAGGAGATAATCGAGCTCATAAGGAAGGGCGAGCTGTTCAACGAGATGGATAGGAAGCAGATAGCGAAGATCCTGAGGGAGCATGGATGGGACGCCGACATGGCTAGAAGCGTCTGGCACATAGACCCGAGGGGAAACATCCTCGTGGACATGACCAAGGGAGCCCAATACCTCCAAGAATCCAAAGCCTTGATAATAGCCGGATTCCAAGACGTGATGGAGCGAGGGCCTCTCGCGGAGGAGGCCATGAGGGGAGTTAAAGCCATTCTCGTCAACGTCGAGCTGCACGAGGACCCCGTCCACAGAGGATACGCTCAGATAGTCCCAGCCACTCGGAGAACCCTCTACGCGAGCATCCTCAGCGCCGATCCGATCCTCCTAGAACCCATACTCAAGATAGAGGCTAAGGTCACTCCAGACCTAATGGGCGCCGTGACCTCGGTGATAACGAGCAAGCGTGGAAGGGTCTTGAACGTGACTCAGCAGGAATACATAACCGTGATCACGGGCGAGATCCCGGCGGCCGAGACCTTCGACCTAAGCGAGGTGATGAGAAGCGCGACGATGGGAAAAGCCTTCTGGGCTACGGAGTTCTACGCCTGGAAACCGGTCCCCGCGTCGCTGAGAGAGAAGGTAATACAGGAGATAAGGAAGCGGAAGGGGCTGCCGCCGGAGATCCCGAAGATCTCGGACTTCGTCGAGTCCGCCTAGCACTTTCACCCAACCCCCAAAAATATATTCGGTGAATCCACCGCATATCCGACGGGTAGAAGTGCCTCTCAACAGCGACCTCAGGATCCGATTGGCCTGCAAGCTGAAGCCCGAAGCCAAAGGCGTATCAGAGCTCCTTGAAAAGATCGCTTCTTACGGATGGTCAGGGGATAGGTCGAGGCTGTCGAAGGGAGGGCTGGCGGCGAGGATAACCGGTATAAGCCTAGATGAGGATGAGCTGATGCTATCAGTGGATTTCGATGACGCTGATGGATTAGACGACTTGGCTAAGGCCTTGGGCCGGGAATGCTGGTACATAGACGTTTACTATCATTTGAGGGGAGAGCTGGCTCAAAAAGCCGTTGAGTCCCTGGGCCTTGATCTTAATTCGAAGAATATTCTGAGAATGAGAGAGTCAGGGGTGGAGCTGAAGGTTGAGCTCTATCCTGACGCCGGAGCCGCTACCATATCATATAGGGCGGGATGGGGGGAGCTTAATAGAGGCATAGTTAAGAAAGTTCATGGTAGAATCTTGGGTAGCGGGAGCAGAAGAGGCTTGAAGAAGCTCTTGAGGTGGGGTAAATGAGCGAGGAGTATAAGCGAGAACACGTGTTCGGGTTAGACTATGGAACCAGCGACTTCAAGTTCGGCCCAATAACCCTTGGAGAGATACCGGAGGTCGTGGAGAACCGAGGCTACTTCGTCGACAAATCTTCGTTGATGTCGAGGCTTATGGGCGTGAAGAGGGATGTCGTGGTGGGCAGGGATGTCCCGAAGTTCTTGGAGTCAAAGGAGGATCTCGCTGAGCGGATGGTTTACCCGATGAGGAACGGGGTGATCGCGAAGGATGATCTCAAGGCTTGGAAAGTCATCGAGGAGATAACTAGATATGCTTTGGAGTCTTTCGCTCCCGAAGACGAAGAGTTCAATGGATTCTACGTGGTGGCGAGCCTCTCGATAATCGCGCCCAGGTACATGTATGAAAAGCTCTTCGAGATCTTCAGGAGAATCAACGATAAGCGTGTATTGGTCAAAGCCGCTACGGTGATTCCCCAACCCCTCGCCGTCGCCATAGCCCAAAAAATCCCGACGTGCACGGTCGTCGAGTCAGGGCACGGAAACACCCAGATCTGCCCGATCTCAATGTATCCGATCCGGAACGCCGTTATAGCGTTGAACAGGGGAGGAGGAGCCGCGAACATCTTGACCGCCGAGATCCTGAAAGACGCGGGCTACGGAGACCTAGCGAAAGAGGAGAGCTTAGTCCGAAGGGTTAAGGAGTCCATAGGCCTTATACCCAGAGATCTCGACGAAGCCATCGAATATGGGAAGACCCACCTAGACGAGATAAGGGTAAGCCTTAAGATACCCGGCACAAGGATCAAGATCGATCTCGGAGACCACTCCTGGACGAGATTCCTGATAGGAGAATACGTTTTCAACCCTGGACATGAAATATTTCAAAGCTACTTTACCAGGGGGATGCCGAAGCCGAGCGACGTGAAAATCGGCGATACATACTTCTACGGAATGATGGATATGGCGGAGTCGATAATAACCTCGATCGAGAAATGCTCCGTGGAACTCCAGCCCTACCTCTACTCTAAGATACTGCTTTCGGGTGGAAACTTCGGGTGGACTGTTCCCGAAAACCTAAGAGGAGTCGCGGTGAGATCAGATGAAAAGCTGAGGGAAATGCTCCTGAGAAAAGGCGTTGAAAACGTGAGCGTAACGATCACCGGAGATCCGAAGTACTCGGTTTGGAAGGGTTGTATAGTCTACGGATACGCGGTGCCCGTGGACTATCAGTGGAGATGGGAGAAGTTCGAGGGGTGGATGAAGATTGCCTAGGAGGTTGAGCGCGGAAGACGTGGTGGCGGCCGTCTACGAGGAAGAAGGCTTCTACGAGGTCGAGCGAGAGGAGGATCCCGAATCGGATTATATAACGCGGCTAATTTTGTCAAATGGTAAAAAAGAAATAGCCGTAAGCATCTTGAGCGAGGAAGCATTCCTGAGTAAGGGGTCTCTCCAAGACGCGCTTCTAAAAGCCGAGAAGCTCAAGGAAAAATTCGACGGAGTGATCATAGCCGTTCCGAGGAAGTTCCAGAGAGCGGTCGATGAAGACGTGATGTCCCTGCATGGATTCGGCTTCGTGATATACGACAAGCTCGGAGCCGAGGAGCTTCTTCCCCCCAGGCTGAGCGAAAAACCCCAAAAAGACATTGAACCGCCCACCCGCGTGAGAGGAATCGAGGAAGAAGAGCTCGTAAACATAAGGAGAGAGCTCTCGAAGCTTCTGAGGGCGCTCGAGGAGCTCGAGGTAAGACTCGATAGGCTTGAGAAAGAGCAGAATAAGATCGTCAGTAGGCTGAGCAAAGTCGAGTCAGGGCTTTACGAGCTCGAGAAACGAGGAGCAGTCAAAGCCGAAAAAACCATAGAAAGAGCCGAGCCTATCAAAGAACCCGAGCCTAAGCGTCGAGGAAAGCTGCCGTCCTATCTTCAAGATAATCCATGGGTTGATATACTATCGAGGAGGGAGTAAAGAGCTGAGAATAACGATCCTGGGAGCGGGTTCGATACTTCCAACGAAAGAGAGGTTTTCTTCGGGAATATTGCTTGAAAGCGGTGAGCTAGGTAAGGTTCTCCTCGATATCGGACCGGGAACCTTGGAAAAGCTTAGGGAGATGGGAGTGGACCCGGGAGAGATAAAGCGCGTCTTCGTAACGCATCTCCACGTAGACCACGTCCTAGACCTGTTAGCGCTCATAAAGATCAAGGCATACCTACCTGAGAGAAGGCTCGCGATATACGGGCCGAGAGGAATATCCGAATGGCTCAACCTGTTGACAACCGATGACAAGCTCTTTGGATACTTGTCTAGAATGGGTTGTAAAGACTATTTAGACGTGCATGAATGCTGGGAGACCTCCACGACCATTGAGAACGGAATAAAGCTGAGCACAACCCCCGTAGAGCACTTCAACGGAATAGCTTATAGGCTCGATTTCCTCGGAGGAATATCTCTAACTTATTCGGGGGACACGGTTCCGGATGACAGGTTGATCGATCTCGCTAGAGGCTCGCGGATCCTGATACATGAGTGTTCGCTTCCATCTGATAAAATGCGTGGGAAGCACACGTCTGATGAAGACTTGGTCGAAATAGTGCGCGAGCTTCAGCCTGAAATCCTAATAGTCGTGCATCTTTACCCCGAGATGGAGAAGCGGGTTGATGTGCTTAGAGAAAAGCTTAGATCGGCCTTCGCGGGAAAGATCTACATACCCAGAGACCTAACGACGATCGAGGTCTGACCCGGAAGTTCTCAGATTTTTACCTGCAGGAAAAACGAAGATAACTTCTTAAGTCGAGGGAAATCTGGGACACTCGGGAGGAAGAATTGATCCTAAGCGACTTCGACCTCTGGAACTACATAAGAAGCAGAAGGCTCGTGGTCGATCCATTTAGAGAGGATGTGGTCCGGGAAAACGGGCTCGACCTCAGAATAGGGAGCCAAATAGCGAGACTCAAGCCCTTATCCAAAGTCTTCGACGTGCACAACGATGATGTAAGAGACTTTTATGATATAGAGGAGGGAGAGAGCTTCGTCATAAAGCCGGGGGAACACGTTCTCCTCCACACCGTCGAGTACATCAAGCTCCCATTAGACTTAATGGGCTTCGTCAATCTGAGAAGCAGCTACGCCAGGGTGGGATTAATGATCCCTCCCACGATAATAGACGCGAACTTCGAGGGCCAGCTGACGATAGAGCTAATCGGAGGGGAGTTTCCCGTCAAGCTATACGCGGGAGACAGGTTCATTCACGTAGTCTTCTCCAAGCTTTCCTCGCCGGTTGAGAAACCGTACTCAGGGAAATATCAGCGTCAAAGAGGCGTTAGACTGCCGTCTTTCAAGCCCTAAACCGGGAAATCTTTTATCCACGTCGATCAAGGAAGCATCGGAGAAGCCTTGTGGATCAAGATCATCCGCCCGGACGCGGTTCTAGTTTGGAGGGATCCAGAAGTATCGAGGAGGCTCAAGTGGTATAGATCGGTGATGCTTAGCCGGAGTCCCGCCAAGTTCATGATAGTCAGATCGCTTAAGGCGCCTGATAACTTCAGAGAGCTAAGTGAAAAGGAGCTCTGGAGAATACATGATGAACTCCACCTCGAAGCAGAGGAAAAAATCAAGGAGAACTTTGAAAAAGGGATAAACGAAGAGAAATTGAAGCCCGCAGAGCCGTCCTACCTAGATGTGAAAATAGAATTATCTAAGAGAATTCTCAAGAGATGTAGGTTCTGCGAGTGGAGATGCGAGGTAGACAGGACGAAAGGGCAGAAGGGTGTATGCAGGCTCACCGACAAGGTTTACGTGGCGTCTTTCTTCCACCATCACGGAGAAGAAGCACCGCTGATCGGAACGGAGGGGCAGGGAGGCTCCGGGACAATATTCTTCGTTTCATGCAATTTTAACTGCATCTTTTGCCAAAACTGGGACATATCTCATCCAAGGGAGAAGCTCGAGAGCGCCGGAATAGAAGTTGACGCCAAGAAGCTCGCCTTGATAGCTAGGAAGCTTAGAGTCGATGGGGCGGCTAACATAAACTACGTCGGCGGCGAGCCTACGCCGAATCTCCGGGCAATAATAGAATCCTTGAAATACTTGGACGTTAACGTGCCGATCCTGTGGAACAGCAACATGTACCTCACCATCGAGTCGATGAAGCTTCTCTTAGATTTGGTTGATATCTGGCTTCCCGATTTCAAGTATTGGAGCAATGAATGCGCGAGGAGGTTGTCGAACGTCAGGGGTAAGATAGGGTATAGAGAGGCGGTTACGAGAAACCTTCTCCTAGCGGCGGAGCATGGAGACATGATAATAAGGCATCTCGTGCTCCCCAATCACCTTGAATGCGATACTAAGCCCATCTTGAAATGGATCTCAGAAAACCTCCGAGACAAAGTCTTGGTGAACATAATGGATCAATATAGGCCGGACTACCTCGTCTTAGCCCATCCCGAGAAATATCCGGATATAGCTAGAAGCCTGACCACGGAGGAGATCCAAGAAGCATATAGGTACGCGGATGAACTCGGAATAGTTTATCGACCAATATCATAAAAAATGTGATGGATAGTTACTCTTTCTCTAGGATGACGACCTCGACTTCCGCCAGCCCCTTGAACTTTTCAGCATCGCTTCTCGATCCGACTATCGCGCCGTAATGCATGGGGATCGCGACCTTGGGCTTGAACGTGTTCACCGCCTCAGCCGCTTCTTCGGGCGTCATCACGAAGGTCCCGCTCACCGGAACGAACGCGATATCTACCTTCAGGTCTCTCATCTCCGGGATGAAATCCGTGTCTCCAGCATGGTATATTCGCACGCCGCCGACCTCGAGTATGATCCCTACCCCGTTCTTCTCTTTTGGATGATAGACTTCTCCTGGGCTTCTGAACTTGTTTATGTTGTAGGCGGGTATCGTTTCGACTCGACCGTTCTTCACCTCAACGGAGTCCCCCGGTTTAACGAGCTTTATTATCCCAGATCCAAGAGATCTAAGCTGATCCCTGCATGCCTCGGATGCGACTATCTCGGTCTCCGGTTTCACGATCTTCTTCAGGTCGTCGAGGCTTAGGTGGTCGAAGTGGTCATGCGAGATGAGGACGACGTCGGCGAGCCCCTTAGGCTTTATCTTGAATGGATCGAAATAATAGAGAGCTTCATGGTATTTTACCGCGAAGGCAGCGTGGCCGAGCCAGGAAATCTCGACCTCGCCAAACGTGTAAGGCATACCTATCTTTTCCGCATAGCTTCTTAAAAGAATTCAGGGGGTCAAAGCCTATAAGCTCGCTCTCCGATTAAAGCCCGCGGACTTGTTGGTCGATGTCCACTGCCACTTAACGGCCAGGGAATTCGAAGGGAAAGTCGGGGAAATCGTGGAGGAAGCGGTCAGATCCTCGGTGAGGGTTATTGTTACCTCTGGACTCGGATACGAGGATGGGCTTAGAGCTCTGGAGATATCCGACTATGAGGTCGTTTACCCGTCGATAGGTATCGCGCCCTACGAGCTTGATGGATATGAGAGGGTTATTGAATTGATCGAGAAGGAGAGGTCGAGGATCGTGGCTATAGGCGAGGTCGGGCTCGATTACTGGAGAGGGGATCGATCGAAGTGGGATATGCAGCGGAAAGTCTTTGAGGAATTCATCGAGCTGGCTAAGTCGCTTGACCTCCCCCTGGTTATTCACTCGAGGAGCGCGGGTAAATATGCTTTGGAGATTTTGTTCGAGAAGAGGGCTGAGAGAGTCGTGATGCACGCCTTCGATGGCAAAGCCTCGCACGCCGCTGCCGCGGCGGAGAAAGGCTTCATGTTCAGCATACCTCCCTCG
>JAGGVM010000129.1 GCA_021157985.1 Nitrososphaerota archaeon
CTTAGACCACTTCGTGTGGCAGGTTGAGAACCCCGGCATAGGTAAGGCGCTCAGCGAAGCCGTATCCGCGGGGGACATCGCCTTATTGACCGCTGCGACGATCTGGATGGCTGGGTTCATAGTCGTGTTCAATAGGTTGTTTTGGAGGAGGCTTTATGAGAAAGCGGTTGTAAAGATCGGTGTGCGAGCATGAAAGCCGCGGCGGAGAGGGCTGAGAGGATCACGGAGGCAATCCTCGAAGTCCGTGGAATAAGCTTTAGCTATACGATGAGGGAGGGGAAGAAGCTTCACGTCTTTGAGGATTTCTCGCTTGACGTCCGCTATGCCGAGTTCCTCGGGATCACGGGGCCGAGTGGATGCGGTAAGAGCACTTTGCTTAGGATTATGGCCGGTTTGCTCAAGCCCGAGAGGGGAGAAGTGTATTTTAGGGGAAAGCCGTTGAAAGAACCTACTCCGAGGATCTCGATGATGTTTCAAAACCCGGCGCTCTTCCCATGGTACACGGTGATCGAGAACGTCATGCTCGCCCTGATCCATGAAAAGGAACTGACTGAGGAGGAGAAAATGGAGCGCGCCAAGGTTTTCTTGGATATGGTGGGCTTGATGGGGTTTGAATCAGCTTATCCGGCTGAGCTAAGCGGCGGGATGAAGCAGAGGGTCGCCTTAGCCAGGGCGCTCGTATCGCAGCCAGATCTGCTTTTAATGGATGAACCGTTCAGCAACCTCGATCCGTTCACCGCGATATCTCTGAGAAAGGAGATCGAGACCCTCTGGCAGAATCAAAGCCTTCCCCCCAGCTCAGTCGTCATGGTAAGCCACGATATCGAGGAGCTCGTGGAGCTTTCGGATAGGGTCGTGGTCTTGACGAAGAGGCCTGTTAAGATAGCGGGGATAATCGAGGTTGATTTGGATAGGCCGAGGTCTAGGCGTAGTGGGCGGTTCTACGAATACGTTGACGAGATCTACACGCTTCTCAGCTAGATTTCACGTAGAATCTTTTCTCTTCTCCATCGTATTTAACGGTCTCGGTGTAGAGAAGCCATTGTAGCAGCATTTGATGGATTTGCTCGGGCCCTCGGTATTCCTCTACTAGGTCTTTGTCTTCGCTCAGGTCTTCGAAGAGCTCCTCCGCGGTGAACTCCCTCCTCGACTTTATGATCTTGAAGATCGTATAGAAAGGCTCAACGTTCATCAAAGCCTCTCTAAGCATCAGCTTCCTCTCGCTCGAGGTCGCTTTAACGAATTTTTCCCCCAGATTGGTTAAGGAGACGTCGCCGTTTTCAACTCTCAGTAGGCCGAGGGCTTCCGCTACCTCGACTATCGGTAAGAGGTCATCGACGTCGCTTTGGAGATCTATCGCTATTCTGGCTACGTCGGCTTTTCCGCCGCGCTCAGAAACGACGTCCACGAGGCCTATGACCATTCCAGGTGTGACGGAGGGAGGAATTTTAGGGCGGCTACTCATTCGCGTGCTCTAACTAGCAGGAAGAAGCCCACGAGATAAACTTTTCCCGAGCAGGGGGTCCAAGTGACAGAGAAAAACGGAGATCACCAGCTCGATTCCAGCTCTCGGATGACACGGCGGACGGGATCTAAGCTTCTGAACAGGTTGGAGAACTTTTCAGCGCTTTCTCTATAGCTTTCGTTCGATAAAAGTTCTTGAAGACTTTTTCTCAGGGACTCCCGTGAGAGAGAGGTTTGACTTAGGATCACGCCCGCCCCATTTTCCGAAACCGAGCGAGCGTTCCCGAGCTGTTCCCCATGAGCTGGAATAGGTATCATCAAGACGGGCTTCCCGTAAGCTAACGCTTTAGCCAAAGTCGTCTGCCCCGCCCGACATATCACGACGTCGGCTATCTTCGTCAGCTCTAAGGGCTCCTCAACCCACTGAAAAACTTTAACGGATTTCGAGCTGCCTTCGATTTCATCTCCTCCGAGAGTTGCTATAAATTGGAAATCGTTTGAAAGGCTTTCGAGAAGTGGGAGAATGCGGCGAGTGAGGAAAGCCCGCTCGTATTTTGGGCCCGATGCCTGGTAATAGATCACGGGCTTAGGGTTTTTTTCTAATCCGTATTTTTCGAGCAATACGTCTTTGGGTAGGAGGTCTTCCGGCTTCTTCTCTATTATCGGCCCTATGAAGTCCGTCTTCTCGGCGAGGGAATCGGGAATTACTAGGTTTTGTTTTGATATCGTGTATGGCTGGGGGTAATCCGCTACCATTATCTTGTCGCTGAGCCCCCATATTTGGCCGACCACCTGAGACATTGATTCTAGGAGCTCGATGAGCTTGGGATGTCTGGGGTAATCGACGCGGATGTTGAACTGGTTCAGAATAGTCAACACCTTTTTCCCGGCGATCTTTCCCGCGAGAATGGTCGAGGCCCTCGAGTCGGATAAAACGAGATCTGAGCCCTCGATGCAGCTCAGCTCGCATGAAACTTGAGAGAGAAATTTTATGGGGAGGAAGACGTTTCCGTAGATCGTCATTTTTATGCTGACCTTTCCCTCAGGCAGAACTCCATATGAAATTCCTGGAACTAGGTGGACTGATACTCCAACCCTTTCTAAGTACCTGAATCCATCCGCGTATGAGGAGACCGAGATATCCCATCCACGCCTCATCAACTCCTTGATTATAACCGTTGATCGCGATGCATGGCCGTATCCTATTCCGCAGACCCCGAAGTGAATTTTTCTCTTAGGCCGCATCGTCACCGACCTTTTTAGTTGGTTGGATCTTATTCTTGTTTGGGTTGAAGCTTCTTTTCTATTATCTTTCCGTTTGGGGACTCTTCCTCGAATATCTGAGCCGTGAAGTGATAGATCCTGGCCTTCCCGGTCAGCCAGTAGGTCGCGGGTAATCCAGCTTTCATGCAGAGGTTCATCAAGTATTCCTCAGGAGACCAGTTATATTCCACCGGCACTTGGGGTAAGAGGAGACCGCTGAAGACGCCTGCCTCGATTATCAATCCGTCAACGCCTATCTTTATCAGTTTTGGAAGCTCTCTGGGATCTGAGTATTTTATTTCTTCAGGTGGGGTTAGAACGCTTACTTCGACCGTGATCTTCCCTAGTTCTTCTCGGGATAAAGGCGGGAATCTCGGGTCCTCGGTCGCGGCCGAGATGGCTGCTTTCATCGTCGCGTCAACTAGCTCGTGGATGGGGGTGGGGAAGCCTATGCAGCCTCTCAGCCCGTTATCCGGATAGGTTCTGAGGGTTACGAATACTCCCCGCTTCTCTCTCAAGCTATCTGGAACGTTTTCCGGGGGATTTGCTGCTCCTTTTGTTAGGTATGTTTCTATTGTTTGTCTGGCGAGCTTGACCAGGAATACTCCCTCGCTCAGGCTGAGCAGCCTCATACCTAGGCGGCACCCGGGATTAGTGCTGTTGACGGTTATTTAAAAGTAAAAATTAACGGGTTTTCACATGGGCTTTTTCGGCGAGCTTCCCGCGGGCTTTTTCGAATGTTTTGGTTATGTTTCTCCAGTGCGCTCCCTGCCAGTATTTCTTGCCGCAGTTAGGGCATATCCACTCGCTTCTTTCACCTTGTTTCTCTAAGATTAATAGGTGGTTGCATACGGGGCAGCGGGTTTTCCCGGGATCGAAGTCCAAGCTTATTCCGTATCTGGAGGCCAGGTCGGCCAGGATTGAGGGGACATCGTTCTCGGTGATGAGCATCACGTTCAACCCTCTTCGATATGCCGCCAGCGCGAGGCCCCTATCCATCGTGAGAATTATCCTCTGCTCCTCCTCTGCGATCCTGAGTATTTCCTCGTCTTCCCCACGCCAGTAGACCGTGTCGTATCCGAGTATCCTGAGCCAGGAGACCAAGTTCTTCAACATCGCGTCGACCAAGAACTTTACTTCGGTTTTCATCTAACCCCGCACTGCTACTCGAGTGTTAAGTCTTATCAAATTTAGATGTTTCAATCTTCCTCAAGCAGGGATACGGCGCTCAAAATCGATTCAAGGCTTGGAATAACTAGCAACCCCAGCTCCTTTAAGACCTTTACTTCTCCGCCTCCCCTCTTGATATAGGCGGCTTTCATTCCGGCGGCGAGCGCCCCGGCCACGTCTTCCTTCGGGTTATCTCCTACGTGCATCGCTTCACCGCAGTCCACCCCGCATAAATCGCAGGCCTCGGCGAATATCCTCTTATCGGGCTTCGAGAAACCGATTTCATCGGAGTAGAGTTGGGCTTTGAAGAAGGCGGAGAGATCGAGTTTTTCTATGAGGAATCGAGTGTATGCTCCCGGCCAGAGGGCGACGTTTCCTACAATGCAGAGCGCGTATCGGCTTGAGAGCTGTTTTAGCGTGGTCTTCACGTCGGGGAAAATCAGCTGTTTTAGATCGAGTTTGATGAGCCCTCGAGCTACGCCCCTCCTCACGTCATCGACTTCTATGTCCAGCTTTTCGGCTACGAGGATCTGCGACTCATCTAAGACTTCCCAGTCTTCGATCTCACCTCGCAGGGACAGCGACTTCACCTCGTTGTATGATTCGATTATTGCTTTCCCGGCTGTTTCCGCGTCCTTTCCTACGACCTCTCCGATTCCCTGGGCCATCGCGTTGAACATGACGTCGAGGTTTAGCAAGGTGTCCCATACATCGAACGTGATCAGTTTTATCCGCCGCTTCATCTCAGCGAGCTATTTTACATATAGCGTTATTTTTATTCTTGTTGTTTTCCCCGTCTGAGGAGTTCAAGCCTGCAGTCTTCGCAGAGGTATTGCCCGTTCACGTATAGGAGCATGTCGGACCATTCTCCGCAGAGGTCGCAGTATCCTTCGACGTATCCCTCCTTGTTCTGGGTTAGGCTTAGCCCCATTATGTCCATGTGCTCCTTGACGATCGCGAGTATTTCGGGAGTTACTTGGAGTATGTCCTTCACGCTTATCAGACCTGATAGCCTCCCCTTGTAGACCACTGCGAGCCTGTTTATCTTAAGCTTGCTCATTTTCTTCAAGGCGTCCTCGATCTTCGCCTCGGGCTCGATCGTCTGCAGAGGCGTGCTCATTATCTCCTTGGCCTTGACCTCGTTCGGCCTCAGGTTTTTGGCTATCACTTTCTCGACTAGATCAGTCTTCGTTACTATTCCCCGGGGGCTTCCCTCATCGTCTACGACTATTATCGCTCCGACCTTATACTTCACCATCTTCTTAGCTAGGGATTCCGCCGTCTCGTTTTCCCGGCTCTCTATCACCGGGCTCGACATCACGTCGCGGACCAGCACTTCATCGGTGATCCTCAAGGCTCCTCACTGCCGGCTAACACATCACTCAGATGGCTTTTAAGTCTTAAACACCTTGATCAACAGGTTATCTCTCCCCGGCCGTAGGGTATGAGCTCGGAGATCTCGATCTTCAGGTCCCTCAGCTTTCTGGATTCCAGCTCCACGTTTTTAAGGAGAGTTTGAAGAATCTCCGAGGCGAGGGCGTCAGCTTTCTTGTTCCCGGGAACTATTTTCACGTAAGTCTTTGTTTTGCCCGCGACCGCCGAGGGCGGGCCGTAAATTAGCTTGAGATCATCGGTTAACCCTATGGCGAGCTCTAGCTTCACCGTGAGGTAGGTTCGCTCGCCTTTCACTATGAACCCTCCTTTCGGGAGATAATGGCCAGGCGGGGGAGTGAAGGATATTTGATCAGGGTTCACGTAGTAGACGGTCATCGAGGACATACGTTCTCTCCAAGCTCTGCTATAGACTGCGGCGAACTGGGCTGCTTCCCGCTTCGAGATCTCCCCGGCTTCTTGGCCGTTTTTCAGTATTACTGCCGCGGCGCCCCTGACCTCAGCGTGAAAGACTAGGTCCTTGTTTTCGAGGTGTTTTCTGAGGAGCGCGATGTTGCTTGAGGCGTCTTTTCCGGCTACGGCGAGATATCCCTCCGAGGTCGTGAACCAGCGGTATCGCTCATACCACTTTCCCTCGCCCCTCTTCACCCTGGCCGAGACTTTCAGCAAGATCTTCTCGAGCTCTTTTTCCGATGACTTTCGAAGTTTCTCCGCTTCTCTTTCCAGCTCCTCGGCTTCGCTTATCAGCCTGCGCGCGGCTTGCTCGGATTTCTTGGCTTTATCGAAGAGGCTTGAGATCTGCTTCATCAGAGATCCTTCTTTTAGATCGAGGTCGATCATTTCTTCCCCTATTTTCACGTGCATCTTTTTCAGGTCTCGATCAACTCTTATCTCGAGGCCGCTGACCTCGTGATCCCCTGGCTTATCCGCCAAGGCGTTCAGGAGCGAGGAGTGCTGAAAGAGCTTTTCAGCAACCTGCCTGATCTTGGACGATGAACTGAGCAGCTTTTCGGCCGAGAAACGCTTCTCATGCGCCTTTCTCTCCAAGTCTCGAATCTTCTCCTCGACGGCTTTGCGCTTCTCCGCCTCGATCCCACGCGCCAGCTCCTCCTCATACGCGATCCTGAACGCTTCGTTAATGCTTTCGGTCTTCCGGTATCTCCATCCCTTGGACTCTAAGCTCTTCATGGGGTAGGGA
>JAGGVM010000144.1 GCA_021157985.1 Nitrososphaerota archaeon
GGGGAAATGCTGTCGGCTGGGCTTCCCCTGGGGGTTGTAGCGGCCCGTGAAGACGTCTTGGATCTCGAGCCGGGGATGTATGACCCGGTTATGGGCGGGTGCTGGCTCTCGATCGCCGCGGCGTTGGAAACTCTCCAAGTGATCAAGGATGAAGGATTAGTTGAGCGAAGCGAGCGAATCGGGCGGAGTGTTCAGAAAAGATTACGCGATTTATTCGAGGACTTGGAGTTGGGCTGGGACGTGAGAGGCGTGGGAATGTTGATAGGATTTGAGGTCGTAAGTGGTGGTGACCCGGATCCCGGGTTGGCCAGGGAGATCGTGGCCGAGTGCCTGAGGGTGGGGCTGATGCTGAGGAGGGGTGGTTCGACGATTATGATCACTCCGGCGTTGAACATTGAGGAAGAGGTTTTGGAGAAGGGAATGGAGATCTTGGAGGAGAAGGTCTCGGAGCTCAGCCGACTATCTCGAGCTTCCTCATCCTGATCCCTTCCTTGTGGATCGTGTATCCGCAGACCGTGCAGATAAGCTTCAGGGTCTGCTTCTGGGTAACCTTCGACTTCTTCCTCTGGATCGGGTATTTCTGGCCTCCGTAGCCGTGGAGCTCCCACTCGTGCTGCCGAGCGCCCTTCGCCAAGGATCTATCCTTCCCCTTCTTGTAGAGGACGACCTTATGCGGGGTATACTTGCGACATCGGGGACAATAGGTGTTGATCGTGGCCGGGATCTTCAATTCAGCTCGCTGCGAAGTTACACGCAGCCCATATTTAAGACTTGGTTTCCCCGCCTCGACCCAAAGGGTTAATAAGCCGAGCATCACCAAGGCTACTTGCTGGTGGTCGAAGTGGAGGTAGAGTGGGAGAAGCTGATCCCGAAGCCGAGGTCGAGGTTCCTCCTAGTCCAATGCAACGAATGCGGGCATAAGCAGGTGGTCTTCAGCCACGCGAAGATCGAGGTGAAGTGCCAGGTCTGCGGAGCCACCCTGGCCGTTCCAAGGGGCGGGAAGGCGAAGATCTTGGGAAGAGTTCTAGACGTGTTGTCCTAAACCCATCTCGAGCCCTCCTCTTAGTTTAAATTTGGCTGAGAACTATTTGACGCGGAATGTCCGAGTTCGTTGAGCCCGAAGCGCCGGAAGCCGGAGACTTGGTAGTCGGGGTGGTGAAGAGGGTAGAGAGATACGGGGTTTATCTCGATCTGCTCGATTACCCGGGCTGGGAAGGCTTCGTCCACATATCCGAGATCTCGCTCAAGTGGATCAGGAATATACGGGATTATCTGAGAGAGCATCAGAGAGAGGTCTTCAAGGTCCTCAGAGTCGATAAGGCGGCTAAGCAGGTCGACGCAAGCTTCCGGAGAGTGAACCAGAAGGAGAGAGAGTGGAAGCTGATCGAGTGGCGGAGGAAGCAAAGGCTTAAGCGCATACTGGGCCTGCTCGCCGAGCGATCCGGCAGATCCGAAGAGGAAATCTATGATCTAATAGTTCAGCCGGCGATAAAGAGGAAGCTCAGCCTATATGACGTCTTCATTGAGATCTCCGAGGAAGAGAGGCTTCCGAAGTGGATGAAGCTCGATGAGAAAACCGGAGAGCTACTGATCCAGATCATTAAACGCGAAATCCGCGTCAAGCGGGTGGTGATGAAGGGAACCTTGGTGATGAAGGCACCCTTTGGAAACGGGGTTGAGATAATTAGGAAAGCGGCTGAACGAGGGCTCAAAGCCGCTGGAAAAGGAGAACTCGTCTCGATAACAGCGATCGGCGCCCCCAAGTACCTCGTGAGAGTCGAGGCCGAGGACCAGGAAAGGGCCAAAGCCTTACTCCAGAAAGTCGCATCCGAGTGCATCAAAGTCCTCGAAGAGGCCGGTGGAACAGGCGAGCTAAAGCTGAAGTGAGCGGGATGCCGGGGCTCCTGAACAAGTGCACGAGATGCGGGAGATACACTCTCAGAAGGGATAAGTGCCCTGTCTGCGGCGCTCCCGTGAAGTCCGCGCATCCCCCGAACATCTCGCTCAAACACAGGTACATAGACCTAGTGCTGAAAACACGCGAAAAGAAATAATCTCAGGATTATGGATTTTGCTCCGGGAAAAACAAATAAATAAACGTTTAGGCTTTTGAGGGGCTAGGTGCCGCAGTTGGCTAAGACCTGGGAGGTTAAGATCGATCTAACAGACGCTGGAAAGAAGGCCGATCTCAAAGGAGCCTTCGTCATCGACGCTTCTCCCTCGGCTGGGGTTGCCCCGACGATCGCTGTCAACTACTTGATCGAGGACCTGAAGCCCGTTAAGATAGCTGAGGTGAGGTCTCCCCACTTCCCTCACATAAGCCTCGTTAGCTCTGGAATAGCTTCCCCACCAAAGATAGAATTATACTTGCATGACACCGGGGAAGTCAAGCTCGTCCTGATATCAAGGAACTTCCTCGTTGAAAGCGTTGAGGGAAGCTATGCAATAGCCGACCAGCTTCACAGGTTCCTCGTCGACCGGGGAGCGGTCAACTATTATCTGCTTACAGGGCTCAAGATAACCGGAGAAAGAGGCGTTTACGTAGCATCCTCGAACCCCGATAACGTGAGAAAGTTCATCGAGTCCGGGGCGAGGCTTCTGAGGCAGATCGAGAGCATCCCGGCGGACAAGCTTTCATCATATCTCCTGTTCTTCTATTCCCAGAGAAAGGGAAGCGCCTGGCTCCTGATAACCGAGGTAGTTCCATATTTCCCCGATCCCGTGGCCGCGAAAGAGCTACTCGAAGTTTTGTCAAAAGCCTTAGGGTTCAAGGTTGATTTCGGAAAGCTTGAAGAAGAAATAGAGAAGCAGAGGGAAATGCTCAAGGAGTTCCAAGAAGATTATGAGAAAATGCTTCAGGAGAAGATGAGAAGCGATAGGGAGCCGCTCTACATAGGTTAATCAACGATCTCGTAGATGTAGACGTAGGCTAAGCTCGTGTAAGGCGGATCCGATTGATAGAGCAGTCTGAAGTGCTTTAGATTCGAGGGCTGATACGTGTAGCTCGTCTGACCACCTGTCTTCACGGGCTTGTAGGGGATCAGCTGTCCGAGCGTCGTATCGGTCCAGAACCTGTCCGTCGGGGACCCGGTGCTCGATATGAAGTCGCTCTCGTTCAGGTTGTAGCCCACCTGCCTCGCGATCCTGAGCATCCAGAGCCATTTGCCCTCGTCGCCGAATCCGAGAAGCCTTCCAGTTCCCCCGTAGCTTATGTGGGTGACGAATACTAGGACGTGGGTAGCTCCGAAGCTCTTGAAGATCTTATACGCCGTCGTCTCGTTCGACATGAACGCGTAGCCTATCTCGCCTATCTGAGTCGAGTTCAGGGTCGCGTTATCTATTATGCTCGTCTTGTTCCCTATTATCGTAACCCAGTAGCCGTAGTCCCACCAGCACGCGACCACCGCGTCGCTCGGCAGGTTCTCCTTCATCCACTGAAGCGCCTTCAGCCAAGCAGGAATAGCCATCCTAAGCCCCGTAGCGGAGGAGACGATCGTGGGCGGACTGTACCCCGTGTCTATCGGGGACAAGCTGTACCTGAACCC
>JAGGVM010000115.1 GCA_021157985.1 Nitrososphaerota archaeon
GCTTCGCGACGTATCCCACCGCGACTCCAACGTCCGCGCGTCCATCCGCGACCGCCGCCGCCACAGCGGTATGCGTTTTGGCCTGATAAGCGTATCCCCTTATCTCCTTCTCGGGATTCCTGACCCCCAACCTCTTGAGCTGTAAGTCAATGAAAGTCCTTATCCCGGATCCCTTAACCCTGTTCACGAACACCACGTCGCTGCGCAGCAGATCCTCGAACCCCCTTATCTTCTTCGGGTTTCCCGGGGCCAGGACGAAGCCTATCTCCCTGAGGTATCCCGCATAGATCTCTACCTCATTCTCGATTCCAAGCCTCGAGGGCATGTGCACGTTGTATCGCTGGGTCTCTTCGTCTAAGAGATGGGTTCCAGCAACATCCGCCTCCCCTCTCTTCAACGCGATCCAACCTCCCATCGAGCCCACGTTAATGACCTTCGCATCCCATAAGCCCGCGACCTGGAGGAGAACGTCCAGGGCTGGACAATGGCTCCCGATAACCGCGACGCTCGGGGGCTTGAACTCCCTGAAGAGCAATACTTCTACTTCTTCTCCTTCATCGACGTATTGTTTTTCCTCGGGGATTACCGTGAACCCGTCTGCTTCGAGGAGGGCTGAGACGGAGCCTGAGTCGGTGATCCTCGGATAAGCGAATAGTCCTTTCGGAGACTCGACGAGCTGGACTGGCATCATGAACGTCTTTCCTCCGACGTTGACCCTGAACGGGAACTTCGCAGTCAGCCGGTTTACCGATTCCTCTTCTAGGAGCCCCGCGAGCTTTATCAGGAGAGGCTTGATCACGGAGATGAATATCATGGACGATGAGAGCGGGAATCCGGGTAACCCTACCAAGAGCTTTCCTGTCGACGAGATTCCTATCACCGTCGGCTTCCCGGGCTTAACCCTTATTCCATGGACCAGTATCTCCCCATTTCTCTCGAAGACCCTGTAGATCACGTCGCCGAGGCCTGCGGAAGTGCTGCCGGATGTGATGACCATGTCATAGCTGGCCAGCGCCTTAGATATCTCGTCCTCAATGGTCTTCAAGTCGTCTGGTAAGATTCCGAGGTAATCCGCCTCGAATCCGAGCTCCCTCAGCATAGTCGTCACTGCGTATCCGTTTACGTCGTAGATCTTTCCGGGGCCGAGTTTCTGGGAAGGCGGCAGGAGCTCGTCTCCGGTTGAGAAGACCGCGATCCTCGGAGTCTTGTAGACCTCGACCTCGCTGTATCCGAGCGCTGCGAGCACCGCTAGCTCTCTCGCCGTTATCCGAGTTCCCTTCCTGAGAACTATGTCGCCGGCCGTTATATCCGAGCCCGTCTGAGCAACGTTCTCTCCCGGCCCGACCCCTCTCAAGATCCAGATCTTATCTCCTTCCTTCTTCGTATACTCAACCATCACCACCGCGTCGGCTCCGGGCGGAATCGGCGCCCCCGTAGCTATCTCAGCGCATTCACCCTGCTTTACCGTTACCTGGGGTTTCTCGCCGACCCTCACGCTTCCAACGAGCTTGAGCGCTATAGGATTGCTTTCATCAGCTTCGTAGACGTCTTCTGCTCTCACCGCGTAGCCGTCTACGAGAGATCTGTCGAAGAGCGGTGAATCTACTTTAGCCTGGATATCGGAGGCGAGGACTCTGCCCCACGCATCTAACAGGGGAACTTTTTCAACGCCCAGGGGCTTCAGCCTGGCTTGAACCCGGGCGACAGCTTCCTCCGGCGAAAGCAGCCTATGGAATATCTTTCTATCGGATCCCGTTTGAGCCATATCCCGCGTCTCCTCAAAACTACTTCGTGGATTAATTAACCCTTTTGGCTCTGGATCGGTGAGAGGAGCTCGACCTCGACGATCTCTCCTTCATCGTATCCCTCGACTTCCTCAGGGATTATCAGAAGCCCGTTTCCACGGGTCAGCGTTGAGAGTATTCCTGACCCCGTCACCCTCAGAGGCTCGACGAAGATTTTTCCCTGTTCATCTGTGAAAATCCTAACTCTCGCGAAGGTCCTTATTCCAGGCGGGGAGGTGATTCTCCGGGTGAGCACGCCTCTTACCTTCGGGTTCTCGTCAAAACGGCATTCCATCATGTGCTCGAGAGCTGGGACGACGAGAACTCTGAACCCGACGAGCGAAGCGACCGGAAACCCCGAGAGCATGAAAACAGGCTTACCATTTACTACGCCGAAGCCCGCCGGCTTTCCAGGCCTTATCCTCAATCCATGCACCACGATTTCACCTATTCTTGAAACGGCTTCGGGAACAAGATCTCTCGTTCCAACGCTCGTTCCACCCGTCACTATCACCGCGTCCGCTTCCCTTATTCCCTCTGATATCTTCTCCGAGATTTCTTCAACCTGGTCACCGGCTGTTCCAAGGTCGAGAGGCTCGGCTCCAAGTTCTCTAAGCATGGACTTAAGCATGGGTTTCGTGCTGTTATAGACCTGGCCTTCCGAGATTTCTTCGCCGGGATCGACGAGCTCCGCTCCGGTCGATAAGACAGCGATCTTAGGTTTTCTCAGAACCTTTATCTTGTCTAAGCCAAGGGATGCGAGTGCTCCCAGGTGCCAGGGCTTGAGGATCACTCCTTTCTCCAAGACTATGTCGCCGACGCGGTAGTCCTCCCCTCTTCTCGAGACGTTCTGGTAAGGATGAACCTGCTGATAGACCTCCACTCTATCACCAACTCTCTTAGCGGATTCCGCCGGAACGACGGCGTTCGCGCCCCGCGGGATCGGCGCCCCCGTCATTATCTCCACGGCCTCGCCCCGCCTTACCTCAAACGACTCGCTTCCCGCGGATCCAGCTTCAAGCCTACCCAGAACTTTAAGCTCAGCCGGGTTCGTTACGGAGGCTCCGAAAGTGTCCTCAGCCACCACAGCGTACCCGTCTACCGCACTTCTATCGTACTCAGGCGAGTCTCTCGAAGCCTTCACCGGCTCGCCGCAAACCCTGCCGAGCGCCGAGTCCAAGGATACTTCCTCGGTCTCGCCTATTCTATGCGTTACGGTTTTCCTAATTTTTTCCATGGCTTCGCGGACCGAGGTGAGTTCCCTGAACCCCTTCATCCGATCTCTCATATCCCTCTGATCCACAACTTTTCCACGGCAGGCAATTAACCCTTCGACCGCGAGGGCTCCATCAAATCGACGGACAAAACCCTCAACAACTACTTTCTCACCATCATCTAGACGGTTTCCTCGTTAAAAGGACAAATATTCGCTATTCAAACGAGGCAGAGACCCAGAATGACCAAGGCTTCGTTCGTCGGGTTCTCGGCTCCCGCTGAGCCTATGGATGAGAGGAAGCTGGTGATCTTCAGGATTCAGACCAAGATACTTGACGTGATGACCCGGAGGCTGCTCGAGAAGGGCTTCTACTGGATCCTGCCCGTGATCCTATCCAAGGCGACCGACCCGCTGTGGCCCGACCCGGAATTCAGCATAGAGAAGAAGATAGAGGTCGAGATCTACGGAGAGAGGGTTAGGGCGATGCAGAGCATGATAGTCCACAAACGCGTTCTCGTCTCGCTCGGCCCGGAAAAATTCTTCATACTATCACCTAACATCAGGATAGAGCGGAGGCAGCGGGCCGCGACCGGGAGACATCTCTACGAATTCACCCAGCTCGAAGTCGAGGTCGCTGACGCGAAGATGGAGGATATATTCAGGATATTCGAGGATCTGATAACGAAATCGATCGAAGCCGTGAAACGCGATCTCGGCGGAGAGCTCAAGCTGCTCGGAAGAGATCTGAAAATCCCTGAACCTCCCTTCAAAGTGTATAAGCGAAAAGAGCTCGAGGAGCGTTACGGAAAGGATTGGTCAATCGAGGTGGCGAGGCATTCGATCGACCCGGTCTGGGTCACGGATATTCCTCGACAGTTCTACGATTATGAAGACGAAGCAACAGGCGAATGGAGAAACTTCGATCTAATCCTACCCGAGGGATTCGGAGAGGTCATCTCAGGAGCCGAGCGCGAATACGAGTACGAGAAGCTTTCCAGAAAGATGGAGCGAGACGGAATAGACAAGTCTCAATATGGGTTGATCCTCAGGCTCGCGGAAAAGGGTCTTCTCAAACCCTCAGCCGGAGCCGGCCTGGGCGTCGAGCGCTTCGTAGCCTACGTCGCTGGAGTGGAGCACGTGGCCGAGGTTCAGCCGTTTCCGAGGGTTCCCGGGGTGGTTCCCGAGATCTAGCCTGATGACTTTATATTTACGGCTCTGCATTTTTCATACGTGCGGAGATTCAATCTGATAGTTACATCTCTCAGGGGTCAGGAGAACTTAGCGGCGATAGAGCTTGAAGACTTACTCAGGTTTCTCGGCGACGGGTCTCCCGAAGTTTCGACGACGAACGTCGCGGGTCTCCTGACGGCTTGGACGAACCTAGATCCCATGGAGGTCGTTGAGAAAGTGAGGAAGCTGATGGAGGAGGAGCCCTGGAGGATCGGGAACCTTATGAGGATCATACCCATAGAGGAAGTCGTTGAATCGAACGTCGAGAAGATCTCGGAGGTAGCTGAGAAACTCGCCTCGAAGATACCTGAAGACGCGAGCTTCAGGATAACTATCGAGAAGAGACATACATCGCTCTCGAGCGCTGAGATAATAGAGAGCGCGGCCAAGGGCATCAATAGAAGAGTCGATCTAAAAAACCCGGACTGGATCGTGCTAATAGAGATCGTAGGCGGGTTAACGGGCGTATCCGTGATAAGGCCCGATCAGATTCTCAGCTTATCGAAGTATAGGAGATAAGATAAAATATCGAAGCTTACTCGAAACCTGTGGAAATGATCGAGGAAATCGGGAGAATCGCGGTAAAGGTGGCTGGCCGAGAGGCTGGGAGGAAATGCGTGATCGTCGACGTCGTTGACAAGAACTTCGTCTTGGTAACGGGCCCGAAGCAGCTGACCGGCGTGAGGAGAAGGAGGTCGAACATAGCCCACCTCGCCTTCACCCCGCATAAAATCAAGATCGAGAGGAACGTGAGCGACGAAGAAGTCATGAAAGCCTTGGAAGAAGCAGGCCTTATAGAATACATGAAGCAGAAGACCGAGGTCAAGCCCGAGGCCATCGTGACCTAGGAACATGATCATGGAAGCAGCTAAGCCTCCCTGGGAGATCGAGCGAAAGATCTTAGTCAGAGTGGATGCGGAGCCGAGCCCGAACTACGGAGAAGACCCGTATCAGAGGCCGATCGAGAAGCTGCTTAACCTCGGCGTCCTGAACATCGATAAACCCCGTGGCCCCACGAGCCATGAAGTGGCTTTCACGGTTAGGAAGCTTTTTGGAGCCGAGCGGGCGGGCCATGGTGGAACGCTTGATCCGGCGGTCTCAGGAGTTCTGCCGATACTTCTCAACGATGCTACTAAATGCGCTGGAGCCGTTATGAAGGGTGGAAAAGAATACGTCGGCGTTATGAGGCTTCACTGCGATGTCTCAGATGAAGAGCTCGAAAAAGCCTTCAAGTTCTTCACCGGCGAGATCTATCAGGTTCCACCCGTTCGATCGAGCGTCTCAAGAATAATACGCAAGAGAACGATCTACAGAATAGAGCTCTTAGAGCGGGACGGTAGAAACGTGCTCTTCAAGGTCGCGTGCTCGGGCGGAACCTATATTCGGAAACTTTGCTACGACGTCGGCTTATACCTGAAATGTGGAGCACATATGCAGGAGCTGAGGAGAACCCGCGCCGGCCCGTTCTCAGAGGAAGAATCCCATACCTTGATCGACCTCTATGGAGCCGTAAAAAACTACAGGGAAACCGGGGACGAGAGGGATCTAAGGGCGATCGTCAAACCCGTTGAGGAAGCGGTTAAGCAGGTTCCGAAGATCTATCTCCTAGACACCGCCGTGGATGCCGTGTGCCACGGAGCAAACCTGGCGGTCAGCGGGGTAGCCAAGGTCGAGGACGTGGTCAAGCGGGGAGAAATGGTCGCGTTGATGACCCTTAAAGGAGAGCTCGTGGCCCTGGGAAAAAGCAGGATGAACGCGGAGGAAATTCTTGAGAGAGACCGGGGAATAGCCGTTGACACGGAGCGCGTCATAATGCCCCGCGGAACCTATCCACCTATATGGAAGGGCGGAAAAAGGAACGTGAAATAAATTTACATTTTAATACAGCTTAGATGGCTACGAGATTTAGCGGCGGTACCCTAGCCTGGTAAGGGGCAGGCCTGGAGCGGTCTGGAAAGCCTGTGGCCCGATGGGCCTCGAGGGTTCAAATCCCTCCCGCCGCGTCAATTTTCCCATCTCCTTAGGTTCTATGGATAGATGTTAGCCAGCGATAAGAGGTAGAATATCGTCGCGAGCACGGCGGCGTAGAGAAGCGAGTACTTATGGAATTCCTTCATGGAGAACTTGGCGAATCGCAGCGCTATTATGTTAGCCATCGAGCCCGTTATGAA
>JAGGVM010000032.1 GCA_021157985.1 Nitrososphaerota archaeon
AGCTTTATCTTTTTCCCGAGGAGGTTCTCGACGGTTTCGACGTAGTTTTTCGCTTCCTCGGGGAACGCGTCCCACCCCCTCTCCGCTATAGCGCTCCACTCCGATTCGGGGATCTTCTTCCAGCCGGGGACTTCGATGTACTTGGGCTTCGCTTTGCTGAGGAGCTTAACGCTTGGGGGAGCCACGTCGACTTTTTCTCCATCGACTTCGTATTCCACGCATATCTTTATCTTCTCTAATCCGCTTAGGACGTCGAGCTTGGTCATGGCGATCCAGGTCACGTCGCTGATCCTCGAAGCATATCTCAGAAGAGGAATATCGAGCCATCCAACCCTCCTAGGCCTTCCAGTCGCGGTCCCGTATTCGTGGCCCACCTCCCTGATCCTCTCGCCGAGTTCTCCCCCGAGCTCCGTTGGAAACACTCCCGCTCCTACCCTCGTCGTATAAGCCTTCATAACTCCTACTACCTCGCTTATCCTCGTCGGGCCGACGCCGCTCCCCGTGCACGCTGCTCCGGCGATCGTATTTGATGAAGTTACGTAGGGGTATGTGCCGTGGTCTATGTCCAATAAGGTTCCCTGAGCTCCTTCGAAGACGACTTTCTCACCGCGGTCGAGGGCCTCGTTCACTATTAGCTCCACGTCCCCGATATAGGGCTTGATCATCCGCCCGTATTCCAGCAGCTTATCGAAGTCCTCTACCTCCAGGTTATGCACCCTCTTCAGGATCTCGATCTTCTCCCTCAGGCTTTCCCCGTCTGTCAGGTCCTCTATCCTTATGCCCGTTCTCAGAGCCTTATCTGAGTAGGTGGGCCCTATTCCCCGCCTAGTAGTTCCCACGGCGCTTCCTCCCCTAAGCTCCTCTATTATCGCGTCAAGCTTCTTGTGGATTGGGAGGACGACGCTCGCGGCTCGGCTTACCTTGAGATCAACCTTGACGCCGATCGACTTCAGCATCTCGATTTCCTCGAAGACTTCTCCCAAATCGACGACGGTTCCGGAGGCGATGCAGGGCTTAGCGCCGGCGGCGGATCCGGCCGGAATTATGTTGAACTTCAATTTTTTCCCGTCGGGGGTTACGACGGTGTGGCCCGCGTTCGCTCCGCCCTGAAATCTCACCACGTAGCTGGCGTCCCTCGATAAGAGATACGATATCTTGCCTTTTCCCTCATCTCCCCATTGAAGTCCCGTAATTACTGTTGCAGGCATTTCTACACCAACTCCACATCATGAGGCGTGCTTTCCCTATATCCGAGCTCAGTAACCCTGATAAATATTGCATTCTTCCTTAATTCGTCTATCGTCCTCGCTCCGAGGTAGCTCATGCCGGATCTCAGGCCCGCGACAAGCCTTCTTATGACGTCCGCCGCTGATCCCGTGTAAGGGACGTATGCCTCAACTCCCTCGGCGTAGTATGAGTATTCTGACGCGTCGAGAAGGGCTTCCGCCTCGTTCTCCCTGAGCCTGAACTCCCTCCCAAGCATAGCGTACATCGAGGCCATCCCCCGGTAGATCTTGTAACGCCTACCGTTTTTCAGGACCACCGTGCCCGGGCTTTCATCCGTACCGGCGAGAAGCCTCCCTATCATGACCGTCGAAGCCCCTGCCGCCAAGGCCTTGACCAGGTCGCCGCTCTCCCTTATCCCGCCGTCCGCGATTATCGGGACATCCATCTTCTCAGCGGCCTCGGAGCACTTCATAACCGCCGTTAGCTGGGGGACTCCGACCCCGGCGACGATTCTCGTCGTGCAAACGGATCCAGGCCCTATTCCAACCTTTACCGCATCCGCTCCGGCGGAGGCCAGGTCCTCGACTCCTTCGGGGGTCGCGACGTTCCCGGCGATAACGTCCACTTCGTCTCCGTACATTTTCTTGATTTTCTTTATCATCTCGATGCACATCTCGCTGTGGCCGTGGGCTACGTCGATGACTATTATGTCCGCGCCTGCCTCCACTAAGAGCTTTACGCGCTCGATTTCACGCTCCCTTACGCCTACAGCTGCGGCGGCGAGCAGTCTTCCCCTCGAGTCTCTTGAAGCGTTCGGATATGCTTCTCGTTTGATGAGGTCGGCGCTGGTGATCAGCCCCTTTAGCCTCCCGTTTTCGTCCACTATCGGAAGCTTCTCGATCTTGTTCTTCCGAAATATTTCCCTCGCCTCGTCTATGGAGATTCCGGGAGATGCCGTGATCAAGTCTTTCCTAGGGGTCATGCAGTCCTTGACGAGTTTTCGATCCGAGTCCTCGAAGACCACGTCTCTCCTCGTGAGTATTCCGAGCAGCTTGTTATCCGCGTCGACCACCAGCAGCCCGCTTATCCCGTTCGCCTTCATTATCTTCTTGGCTTCCTCGACGGTCGTTTCAGGCGAGATGGTCATGGGGTTCTCGATCACGATGTTCTCAGCGCGCTTAACCTTGGCCACTTCCTCGGCCTGTCTTTCCGGGGGCATGAACCTGTGTATTACCCCTATTCCCCCCTCCCTGGCCATAGTCACCGCCATCCTGGACTCCGTCACCGAGTCCATGGCAGCCGACAGTATCGGTATATTCAGCCAGATCCGCCTCGTGAGCCTGCTCCTAGTGATAACCTCCTTTCTAGACCTTATCGGAGATCTCCTGGGAACGAGCAAAACATCATCGAATGAGAGGCCGACATAGTCCAGGATCCTCGCCACCGAGTTCCCTCACCGAAGAGACTTTACCAAAATATATTGTTCACGCCGAGAGAAACCGCCTAAAATAAGTACGAAAATGTAAAATCTTCAAGGAGAAACGGAAAGCCCGGAGAGAAGCCTCCAAAGCTCGTCTCGCACGCTCTCCTTCACCTCCTCCTCTCTTCCCCCTCTCCTGACGACGACGTTTCCCTCCCTCCTCTCCCTGAACTCCCCGATCACCCTCAAACCCCGCACGGTCTTGAGACACTTCTCCAAAAGCCTCCGCGGAACAGCCGCCAACAAGACCCCCGATGAGATGAGCTTCAGGGGATCGCATCCAAGCGCCCTGCAGACCGCCTCCGTCTCAACAGCCACCGGAACCCTTTCCTCGTATAGGACAAAAGAGCACCCGCTGGCTTCAGCCAGCTCGTAAGCTCCCCCGATCACACCTCCCTCGGTGGGGTCGTGCATAGCCGACGGTAATCCTCTCTCAGCAAGCTTCAAGGCTTCCCGCACGATGCTTATCTTCTCGTAAAATTTCTCAGCTCTCGCTAAAACGTCTTCGGGGATCTTGCCGGCGAGCTTCTCCCTGAAAGCCGAGGCGAGTATGGCCGTCCCCTCGATGCCGGCGGACTTCGACATAACCAGAACATCTCCCGGCCTCGCGTCCGAGGAGGTCACGGGCTTCCTCCCCACGGGAACGCCGAGCATATGGCCTATCACTATCGGCGTGGAAACGTTGGAGGCCACCTCCGTGTGCCCGGTCACCAGCGAGACCCTCAGAGATCTGCACGCTGCGTCTATGTCCTTCATTATCACGTCGAGCTTGCTCAGACCATCCTCCGGGAGAAGGATTGTGGCCGAAAACCACCTCGGCTCAGCGCCCATGACCGCTACGTCGTTCGCGTTAACGTGAACGGATAGCCAGCCTATCCGCTCTTCAGACCCCGTTATAGGATCCATAGCGGCGACCAGGGTCTTCTTATCGAGCTTAAGGACTGCCGCGTCCTCGCCGAACCTAGGGAAAACGATGACATCCTTTCTCCTCCAACCGAGCCTCCTGAAAACCACTTTCTCTAAGACTTCTCTAGGAACCTTGCCCAGCTCCGCCACGTCCACTCGGCTAAGCCTTCTTAGCCCTGACTTTCAAGATTTTCTCAGCCCGCTTCAGATCCTGAGGGGTAACGACCCTGAAGAACATCCCGAGCTTTTCATCGAAGATCTTCAAGCTATTGCTGGAGAGATGTATTGCTCCACCCACTTTCCTTACTACCTCATCCATGCCCGCTTCCGGGTAAGCCGCGAAGACGTCTCGGAAAGGCTTCGTCTTATATGAAGCCATCAGGTACGTGGTTTTCCTCGCCGGGGTCCTGGGAAGCGCCGCCGTAAACTTCTTTGAACAGTCTAGAAGGAAGCTCGCGAAATCCCTTGTTATCAGCGGAGCGTCAGCAGGCAGGATGACGACCCTCTCACCGTGAACGTTGTTCACAGCGAACTCCACGATCTTCCTCGCATCCCTCCCGTTCCCCGTGTATCTGAGTACTTGGGCGAAGTACTTATCCGCGACGTCGTCGAGCTCCTCGGAAGAGTACTCTCCCTCGATCATTATGATCAAGTCATCTATTTCATCAGGCATCGCGTCTAAAACATATTCTATCATAGGCTTTCCCGCTATCTTCGCCAATCCGAGCTCTGATCCCCGTATCTTGCCTGAACGGGCGTAAACTATCGCCGAAGACATATCGCGAGTCTCTCCAACTACCCGATAATACAGCTCGATGGACAAGATATAACGCTTTTTCAGCGAATAAGGAGTAGCTCCTTAAAAGATTTGACGCGATTAAAGCCGGGAACGCGTAAGCTCTCCGTATTATCGCGAGGTTATGAGCTGCCCAGAGAAACGGCCGAACGCTTTTCCCGAAAATTCTCTCGGTTGCCCTCGCGAAAATATCTCTGTCTTATTTCTCAGACGGCTATCGGCAAAGCCCTAAATACGAAGACGCTTACTGAAGCGGAGCGAGTGGGTGTAATGAAGTTCAAGATACCCTTCCGGCATGAAAGGCCTGAAAAACCCGTGCGGAGAAGCTACGCCCTAAGCCCCAGGATAAACGATATCCTGATCCAGCTCAGGCTTCAATCCGAGAAGCTGAAGAGAACCTATCAACGCCTCCTAGCGAGGGATAGAGAGCTCTTCGAGGCATGCGTCGGAGCGGAGCAGGAGTTCGACAGGGATAGGGCCACGATCTACGCCAACGAGATAGCCCAGCTAAGGAAGATGAGCCGGACGATCCTGAGGAGCCAGATATCCCTCGAAAAGGTGATCCTAAGACTTGAGACGATAAAGGACTTCGGAGACGTCATGAACGTCCTCGGACCGGCCACGAAAATAGTAAAGCGGATCCAGTCAGATCTCTCCGGGATAATCCCCGAGGTAGCGCATAATCTTGGCGTGATCGATGAAATGCTTGAAAGCGTGATAGTGGAGGCAGGCAGCTTCACGGGAGCGACGACGACCGTTATGGTCGCGGACAGCGAGGCCAAGAGAATTCTGGACGAAGCAGCAGAAATAGCCGCACAGAGAATGAGCAAACAATTCCCAGAACTTCCCGAGCAAATAAGCGGGGAAAAAGGGGAAACGTCCAAAACGCCGAGCCCGGACATACCGTAAGGCCTAAGGAAGCATATACGTTTCCCCACAATTTTCTAAGCCTATTTCTTCTTGAAGAACCTAAATAGAATGATCTCGAATAGTAATTGCTGGTGAGCGTACATGGAGTCTCTTATTAGTGAGGACGAGATCAAGAACGAGATCATACGGATCTCGAAGGTGCTCTACGACAGGCAGCTGATCAACGCACTAGGAGGGAATATCAGCGGAAGAGTTCCAGGGTCAAATGAGTTCTGGATCACGCCCAGCCAAGTGTTCAAGGGGGCTCTAACCGTCGACGATCTCGTAAAGATGAACTTGGAAGGAGAGCTTATCGAAGGCGTATACAAGCCTTCCATGGAGTGGCTTTTCCACGCAGCCATCTATAAAGTTAGGCCTGACGTGAACGGGATAGTGCACGCTCATAACCCTATGGTCTTAGGGCTCACCCTAGCCGGTAAGGAGATAAAGACAACGATAACCGACGAAGCTGTCCTGCTTCTGAGAAGGATAGAGAAGGTGCCCTTCAAGCTTCCGGGGACAGAGGTCCTCGCTGAAGAAGTAGCAAAGGCGGCTTCGACGGGAGCTAGAGCGTTAATCTTGGAGAACCACGGGGTAATAGGCCTCGGAACGAATTTGCTTGAAGCTGAGGCGATAGTCGAGCTCCTCGAGTCTATCGCCACGATCGAGTTCGTTTCCTACGCGCTGGGCCAGGAGCCGAAGGAGATCCCGCCAGACGAGATCGAGGTGGCAAAGAAGTACTGGGGGATCTAACGCCATGATGAAAGCGTACAAAGGTAAGCTGCTTCGAATAGACTTAACCTCCGAGAAAGTCGAGGAATTCACGTTACCCGAAGAAGATTACATCAACTTCATCGGAGGAACAGGTCTAGCCGCGAAGATAATCTTTGACATGGTCGATCCATCAATTGACCCCCTTTCCCCCGACAACGCTCTGGTCTTCATGACGGGCCCCCTGACCGGTACGCTTGCCCCAACCGGATCCAGGATGACTATCGCCGCTAAGTCTCCTTTAACGAAGGGTTGGGGAGAAGGCCACGTCGGCGGGTTCTGGGGAACCGAGCTCAAGCGAGCCGGCTACGATGGCATCGTGGTCACCGGTAAAGCGGAAAAACCGGTATATCTCTACATCCATGACGGGGAAGTAGAGTTCAGGAGCGCGGAGAACATTTGGGGAAAAGATACCTACGCCGCTGATGCGGAGATAAAGAAGGAGCTTGGAGATGAAAGGGTCAGAAACGCGGTCATAGGCCCGGCGGGAGAAAACCTAGTAAACCTTGCGAACATATGCTTCGACGTCCGACCCGATGGTCCTAGAGTCGCCGGTAGAACCGGGATGGGAGCCGTGATGGGCTCTAAGAACTTGAAGGCGATAGCGGTGAAGGGGTCAGGTAGAATCGAGGTCGCTGATTTACAGAAGCTTAGAGACTATCTTAGGAGGATTCTGCCTTCGATAATGTCTTTCCCAACGACTCAGCTCTACGCCGTATATGGGACGACCTCCGAGGTCTCACCGCTATATTCATACGGAGACTTCCCGATCAAGAACTTCTCCCTCGGAGAATGGGACGGCGTTAAGAACTTGAGCGCGGAATCGGTGGCCGAGAAAATCGTCAAGAGTCATAGAGCTTGCTTCAACTGTCCAATAGGCTGCTGGCGATATATCGACTGCGAAGCGGATTCAGAGAAGGTCACGGGAAGAGCAATCGAATACGAAACTCTCGGCTCCCTCGGCTCGCTTCTAATGATAGATGATCCGGCGCAGGTAGCGAGGCTTCACCAACTATGTAACAAGCTGGGGCTAGATGGAATCTCAGCAGGAGTCACAATAGCTTGGCTCATAGAGGCATACGAGAGGAAGTTGATCGATAAATCGAGAACCGATGGATTAGAATTGAGATGGGGAGACCCCGACTTAGTCGCAACGCTTTTAGAAAAGATGGCGAGGAAAGAGGGCGTCGGAGATCTCCTTGGCAGAGGCGTGAGAGAAGCCTCGAAAGAAGTCAAGGGCTCTGAGTCGTTCGCAATGCACGTAAAAGGTCTTGAGGTCCCGATGCATGATCCGAGGGCCTTCAAGGGAATGGGGCTTCAATACGCCACATCGAACCGCGGCGCCGACCACCTCTACGGATACGTCCTCAGAATCGAGCAAGGAGAGCGAATACCTGACATAGGAATCCACGAGCGTGTCCACAGATTCGACATCAAGGGCAAGGGGAGAATAGTCG
>JAGGVM010000006.1 GCA_021157985.1 Nitrososphaerota archaeon
ACGACTCCCGATCTCGCGTCCACGGTGTAGGTTTCACCGCTCTTCAGGAGCTTCGTCGCGTCCTTCGCCCCGACGATGCATGGTATTCCGAGCTCCCTTGAGACTATCGCGGCGTGGCAGGTCATTCCGCCTTCATCGGTGACTATCGCTCCCGCTATCCTCATGTATGGAACCCAGTCGGGGTTCGTCATCTTCGTCACTAGGATGTCGCCTTTCTTGACCTCCCTGTCAGCCTCCTCTGGGGTGAAGACTACCTTGACCTTGCCCGCGTATACTCCTGGGCTGGCCGGCAGCCCCTTGAGAACTATCTTAGCCTCGGCCACGGAGGTTCCTTGGGAGGACTGGGCCTCGGCCACGGCTTCCTTTGTGCTCCAAACGGTCTCCGGCCTCGACTGAACTATGAAGAGGTTCTTCGGGAAGGGTAGATCGCTGTCGACCGCGAACTCTATGTCCTGCGGGGTTCCATAGTGCTCCTCTATTCTCTTAGCTATCTTCGCCAGCTCGATTACTTCTTCATCGGATAGGCTTGGGACCTCCTGCTTCTCCTTCGGGACCTCGGCGTGAACTGTCTTACCGGTCTTCGGATCCCGTATGTATTGAACCGTCTTCTTCACGACGTTCTTCACGAGTATCTTGAGGCTGTTCTTATCGACCTCGAAGTGATCGGGGGTGACCGCGCCGGACACTATCGCCTCTCCCAGCCCCCAAACCGACTCGATGACTATCTTGTTCCTGTCACCGGTCACGGGATGAAGGGTGAACATGACGCCGGATGACCTGCTGTTAACCATCTTCTGAACCGCGACGCTTATCAAGACCTTCTCATGCCTGAAGCCCTTCTGAGTCCTGTAGAAGATCGCCCTCGGAGTGAAGAGGCTGGACCAGCACTTCCTAACGGATTCCAGAAGCTCTTTCTCACCCCTTACGTTTAGATAGGTTTCCTGCTGACCTGCGAAGGATGCTCCGGGTAGGTCCTCGGCGGTGGCTGAGGATCTAACGGCGACGTATACATCCTTGCTCCCGGTTTTCTTTGAGAGCTCTTTGTAGGCCTCGACTATCGCTTTCTGGATGTAGTCAGGGATCGGGGTGGATTCTATTAGCTTCCTGATCCTCTTGGATGCTTCCTCGTATTGCCTTGGATCCTTCGGATCGGTTATGACTTCGTCGAGGATGTCGTAGATCTTCTGGGCGATTCCCGTCTCCTCTATGAACTTCTTATAGGTGGTGGCGGAGATCGCGAAGCCCGGCGGAACCGGGATCCCGGCGTTTATCATCTCTCCGAGGTTGGCGCATTTCCCTCCGACGAGGGCTACGTCTTCTTTTCCAAGCTCCTCAAACCATAGAATGAGTTTTTCAGACTTGTCCTGAGCCAAGTGCCTATTCACCTCTCTACCCTTGACCCGATGCAAGGCTACTAATGAATATTTATCCCTTGAATCCGAGTTGTCAGCGAATTATTACGTGGTCTATGTTGTGATGCCGCTTGGCGAGGAAGCGGACGAGCTCGATCGTTCTCCCCGCTCTTCCTATCGCTATCGCCCTATACTTTGGATCCACGAGGGCTACAGCCATCTTCCTGCCATCCGCTCTCTCGGTTATTCTGACGGGTTCCAGCAGCTTGGCGGGTTGAAGGGCGTTTTGGATGAACTTCGCCGGGTCGGGAGAGTACTCGACGACCTTCACTTTCTTCTTTATCATCCGTGAGAAGTTCTGGATCTTGAAACCTCTTCCGGCGAGGACCTTTGGAAGCTCTCCTTCTCCGACCACGAAGACCACGAGGTCTCCGTGCTCCACGCAGTCTATGATCTCGGCGCCGGTCGCCGCCTCGAAGAGCGAGATGTACCGCATCTCCTTATCGGTCAACTTTATTCCTTCGCTCAAGGTAAAGCTCCCTTATTCGTGGGAAAACCGACTAATAAGCTTCCTCTTCGCTCGGCGATATTTCCTCGAGTATATTCGAGCTTCCGGGGTCGAGCACGGATATCACTACGGCGGAGAACGGTTTTCCAACCATGTATCCCAGCTCGGTTCCGGGGACGTCGACCTTGAGATAGGGCGTGCCGGTCATCTTGCAGGCTATGGTTATCTCGCGTTCGAGGGTTGGGGGAACGTTGTTGGCGAGGATCACGAGCTTCGACCGCCTATGAAGAATTGATAGGTAGGATTGGCGGAAGCCCAGGGTCATTTTCCCGGTTCTCGCGATTACCTCGAGATGCCTCTTCAGGTTCTTAACCTCTATCGCCTGCTTCTGCTCGGCCACGGCTACTCACCTTCCTTCTTATCGGTCTTCGCTCCCGAGCCATCCGCGATTCCCGGATAGCTCATTAGAAGCGACACCATTCCCGTACCGAGCTTTATCTCCTTCCCTATGAGTATTCTCTCGACGTTGCCTTTCAGCATGTCGACCTCGCCCTTAACCGCGGCGTCGAGCAGGGTTTGGACGCTTATCTCGAAAGCCGCCCTCGCCAAGGGGCTTCCCTTCAGCCTGACGACTCCATGCCGCCCTATCTGCTTCACGGTTCCGTTCAGGGTCATCATGTCGGCGACGATCATCAGGTGTCTGACGTCGACGTCGAGTCCCTGCTCCTCGAGCACGTGCTGAAGCTCCTGCATTATCGCCATTCTCGCGGCCTCTATTCCGAGGACTGATGCGATCTCGTGTATGTTGTTCGTGTAGACGCGTCTGTGATCGACTTCAGGTATCTGGAGGACCTCCTTAAGGTTCGAACCCTCGGTAAGTATCACGTATTCTCCGTCCTCGTATTTCACGATCGTCTTCGTTATCCTCTTAACTCCCTTGACCTTCATCGAGAGGAGCTTCGACTTCAGCTTGTCGAGGTCCCCGTCTTCCGAGTAGACCGCGAAGGTTTTCTGGGCGTGGCTGTACTTCAGCTTCAGGGACTTGATCGCCTGCTCCACTTGCCTCGTCGTCACTCCCTCGTTTCTCATGGCCTTGTCGTCCAGCTTGATTATGACGGCGTTCCTCCTCAGGTCCAAGCCTATCTCCGAGACCACGTCTTCGAGGACCGTGTACTTGATCTTCTTCGCGATCTTCTGAGCCTCGGCCGCGTCCTTCGCGTACTCCTTCTTCAAGGGTATCCTCATGATCGGGGTTGAGGGAGTCTTCCGCGCGTCGACTATCTCTATGAGCCGCGGGAGGCCTCTGAGAATCGACTGCTCGCGCACACCGGCGAAGTGGAATGTCCTGAGGGTGAGCTGGGTGCTCGGCTCGCCGATCGACTGAGCGGTGACTATTCCGACGGCTTCGCCGGGTTCGATCCTGTTCTTCGTGTATTCTTTGTAGGCTTCTTTGAAGAGCTTCTCGGAGTCTTCGGCTGAGAACTTCTTTGAGAGCGCTTCTCGCTTCAGCGCGTCGACGAGCTTAGGCGGCATTAGATCCTCGTATTTTTTCGCGATCTCGTTTAGATCTGCTTTCGAGGCCGGGTTTTTCGCGTTCCCTTTCAGTTTGAGCCTGTGAGCGAGGACCTCGATGTTCACGGCTTCTCCGTGATAACTCTTCATCGGGTCCACTCCGTCTTCTCCGTAGAGGAATTGGACTATCCTCTTCTCATCCATCGTTCTGACGGTTCCATCGTATTCGACGTAGAGGGGTTCGAGGGCGTTTATCAGCCTACGCTGCATGTATCCGCTCTGCTGGGTTCTAACCGCTGTGTCGACGAGTCCGTCTCTTCCTCCGGCGAGGTGGAAGAAGAATTCGACCGGATCAAGTCCCTTTGTGAACGAGTGATAGACGAATCCTCTCGCCCGGGGGGATAGATCGTTAGGCTTGAAGAAGGTGAGGACCCGGTCCGTGAATCCCCGCTTTATCCGCTCTCGTCTGACGGCCTGCTGGCCTACTACCGCGACCATCTGGTCTATGTTCAGCGGAGATCCTCTGGCGCCGGTTCTCGCCATGATCACTGCGGAGCTGTCTTCGCCGATGTATTTTCTCGCGATTCTTCCGGCTTCCTCCCTCGCCTCGGATAGTATCTGGAGTATGTTTGATTCGAATGCTTG
>JAGGVM010000066.1 GCA_021157985.1 Nitrososphaerota archaeon
AGCTCGGAGATTGTTTGGATTATTTCGTTTACGAGGTGTCGGAGATATTTCTCGGATTTGTAGAGAGTTCCGTCTATGTCGAAGATCACGGCTTTTACCTTCAATCTCAAGCATTCCACCTCGAGGAAGTTCTTAAGCTCTTTCACGCCGATGAGGTCTCCGGGGAGATAACTTATCAAAAAGCTTATACAAGACTATATTTAGGGAGGTCTTAGCGATGTCCGCTGATCCCTCGATGGTCGCCAGCGCGATGGACCCGATCCTCAGGGCGGTCGTCACGATAAGCGTCCTGATATTCTTCGCGAAGATATTCGCGAGCATATTCTCGAGCATGAAGCTCCCCGAGGTAATCGGAGAACTTTTAGCCGGAGTCGTTTTCAGTCCCTATGCGCTCGGATCGGGGATAATAATCTTCGGGGAGCCCTTAGTGGTCTTGAATAATTACGTGGACGCATTCGCGGAGATAGGGGCGATCATGATCCTCTTCTCCATGGGGTTGAACATGGGCGTCACTAGCCTGAAGAAGACAGGTGGATGGGCTGCGATGATCGCGGCGTTCGGAGATATAACGGCCTTCGTAATAGCTTACGAGCTCTACCGGAGGATGGGGTTCTCGGATGCGACAGCCCTCTTCGTCGCCGCCATAATGGTGGCCACAAGCCTCGCGATAACCGCGAGAGTCCTCGAGGACCTAGACCTCCTTGAAACCGATGAAGGAATTCTACTCGTGAACGCCGTGGCCATTGACGACGTCATAGGAGTGGCGTTGCTCGCGGTCGTGACCTCGATAATTTCCCATGGAAACGTGGGAGCCTATGAGGTTGCGAGGATAATAGCGATCTTCTTCACGCTCTGGCTACTGATGCTCGCCGTAGGCGCCTACGTTCTCCCCAGAATGATCGAGCGCTTCATGAGCCTTGAAGCAGAGGGGGCGGTCGAGGCGGCCTCGATCGCGTCGGCGTTCGTCATGGCCGCGATAGCAGGCAGCATAGGATTGTCGCCCATCATCGGGTCATATGTCGCGGGGATGGCGGTGGCGGGTTCTAGGGCGCTTCCCCATATCAAGGACTTCATCAGGCACATCAACACGATCTTCAGCCCCATATTCTTCACGGTCATGGGAGCCAAGATGAACATCGGGATAATCTCGGATCAAATAATCTTGGGCGCGCTGGTGATGACCGCTCTAGCGATCGTGACGAAATTCGTGGGATGCTTCTCGGCCGCGATGCTGAAGGTGAGGGAAGTCTTGGGAGCGACGAGGATCTCGGTCGGGATGATCCCGCGCGGCGAGCTAGGCCTCATCATCGCCGGACTAGCCCTCAGCCAAGGAGCGATAACGGAGTCGATCTACGCTGAGGCAATCTTAATGGTCATATTAACCTCGGTTATCGCGCCGGTCATTCTCTCGAGCCTCTATAAGGCAGCTCCTCCTGAGGGAGCTGAAGAAGCAGAGAAGACAACGGTTTCCCCCATGCCTCCTCCGCCTACTCCCCCGAAGCCTGGCGAGATACCGGAGGAAGAGGAGGAAGTAAGTTAATATTTTAGACCATATTTTGTGCTTTGGCAGAAATGGCCTGGTATCACCTAATGCTGGACATGTACGGCTGCGATCCCGTCAACCTTAATGACAAATCTCTTCTGGAAAAGGCGTTTTACGACCTCGCGGACCTAATGGACATGCACATAATCTCCGGGCCGACCATAGTCCACTACGTGGGAGAAGAAGATAGCCCGAGCGGCGAAGGGCTCTCAGGCTTCATGATCGTGGCTGAGAGCCATGTCTCGATCCACACGGACATCCGGACGAACTACGCTTCGATAGACGTTTACTCGTGTAAGAGGTTCGATGAAGACGCGATCGAGAAGTATCTCTCGAAGCTGCTTAAGCCGGAGAAGGTTGAGAGAAAGTTCGTTCTCCGCGGGCCGATCAAGGAGGAAGCCGTAAGCCCAGAGACCCAGTAAAAAGACAACCTTTATCCATAATCTCCCCAACTTTATCTGGAGCATTAAGGACCATGCCTAAGTTTAAGCTAAGGTGCAGGATATGCGGGAAAACCTTCGACAGCTACGAGGAGCACGCCGAGCACGTCTTCTCCGAGCACCCCGATCAGCTGTGGGCCAGGTTCAAGCCCGAGATAATCGAGGAAGGAGAATAGCAAATATATCCGAGTAAAGGGACTCCTCCGCTGAGATGCCTAGGAAAAACGAGGCTGAAACACTCCTCCTCTCCGGGCAAACGGTCTACAAAGACGATGAAAGGCTCGAGGTATGCGGAACCCTAGACGAGATCTCATCCCTCCTCGGAGTCGTCAAAACCTTCCTAAAAGGAAAAAATGACGAATTATTCGACCCTCTGACGGAGATCCAGAGACACCTATTCGTTTTAGGAGCGGAGATCTCCGGACTCGAGGCAAAGCGGGAGGTCCCGAAGCTCGGGGAAGACGCCTTGAAGTTCTTGGAGGAGCTCGAAAAGAAATACGACGAAAAGCTTCCAAGGCTTAGAAACTTCATCTTCCCGGGTGGATGTAAGGCGGCCGCGTTTCTCCACTTGGCCAGGGCCGTGGTGAGGCGAGGCGAGCGGAAGGCGATAAGGCTCTCGAGGAGGTTTCAGGTCGATCCTCTGGTCATAAGCTACCTCAACAAGCTCTCGAAGGTCTTGTTCATCCTCGCGAGATACGCTAACTTCAGGGAGGGAATGGCCGAGGACCTCTGGGTAAGGTCTTAAGTATGGGGCGGCGGAGGAGATAGTGGGGGAAGAGTCCAAGCGTGAGCGACGAGCTGAAAGAGTACTCGAAGCTTCTCGAGAGAGTGCTGGCGAGGTTCCCCGAGCTCAGCAGAGAGGAAGTCGAGGCCATGGTCGAGGCCAAGATGCGGGAATCAAGCCTGTTGAACCGGGTTGGAGCCCT
>JAGGVM010000089.1 GCA_021157985.1 Nitrososphaerota archaeon
AGAAGTAGAGCATCGGGGTGGTGACCATGTTTACGTATAGGACGTCGCATCCGGCTTTCGTCAACCCGCTTGAAACGGCTTTCGCGAGTTTCTCGCCGCTGAGCCTCACATCCCTCCCGACGACGAGCCTCCCCTTGTTCCCGAGCATGGTCCCGTAAGCAAGCCCTATGAGCTCCGCGACTTCCTCGTTCAAGTTCTTGCCGTAAACGCCTCTCACGTCATAAGCCCTGAAGATGCTGGGATCGACCACGATCATCAACCCCAAGAAATAAATCTGGGCCACGGCTTTAAACTCTTACACCTCCAGAAGGAATGGCCAAAACATGCTGAGCTTTTCATCAGTTAAGAACCATTAAACTAATATATCCGGTGGTGCCGCGCATCGCCCGCTACCTCGATTTAGGATAAATCTAAATTAACAGGTTTGCGGGCTAAATATAAGTGAGAAGTCCATGGCGCGTGAGCGTATAATTGTGGAATCGAAGGTTAGAGAGCTACTGCCTGAAGGTATGAGGCTTGCATCCGACGCGCTCGAGGGATTAGACGCAGCCGTTAGAGAACTAATCAACAAGGCAGTTCAAAGATGCAAAGCCAACGGAAGGAAAACGATAATCAAGGAAGACTTCTAAAATCAGAGATTAAGCTCCTACCTTCCCGTTTTATTCATTTTTATTCTTTCTCCGTTTCCGCTCTTGTTTTAGAGAAAAAATGTGTAGCTTTACCAGTACTTCACATTGTTTTTCTTGATGTAGTCGTATACTCGCTTAGCGGTTCTCTCCATTCCGAACGCTTTCATGTGGAGCAGGGTGTCGGCGTATGCCCTCGCCCTTATAGCATTCTTCGTCTCGTCGCTCATCTTGTCCAGGTCTTGGAAGAACTGCTTCAACGCGTATTTCGAGCTCTTGACGAATACTTGGGGCTCGGGCGTATCGTCTTTCCTATAGTTTTCCATGACCCAGTTATGGATGCGCTTGTAGAGCTCCGGCTCGTAGATCCTGATTATGTCGAACGCCGTTAACATGAAGTAGGTGGCTACGTTGCCCTTGTTTATCATCCCCTTTGGGAACTTCTCGGCGATCAGGTAAAGCGGTGTACCGCTTATTCCATGCTGAGCGATCCTCGTCTTGAAGCCGTGATCCCAGAGAGCTTGAACGACCTCAACCGTTCTCTTGATGTTTATCCCGAGCTGGGGGATCACGTTTCCCTCCGCGTCGACCGAGACTCCGTGCTTTGAGCCGTTGTTTATCGCGAGCCAGTGCAGGTCTATCCCGTTCTTCTTCATGGCCTCTACGTAGTATAGTGCTTCGGAGACCTCGGTGAGCTCGGTCTTCCCTATCTCGCCGACCTCGCCCTCTCTTCCATAGTTCCTATGCCCGATCAATTCATCCAAGTAATGGAACAGCTCGGTGCCTACGTCTATTATCCTCTTAAGCTGCTCCGGAACCGTATCCTTCGATAAGTCGAATAAGTGTGAGGCGTCGATGGCGAAGCTCGTGAACCCCGCCTCCACCCTCGCCTTCAACTCCCTCTTAACGTTCTCGATTTCCTCATCCGTTCCCTTCCGCACGGCCACGTGGTCAGCGTGCAGGACATAGCCGTACCAGCCGACCTTCTCCGCGGCTTTTCTCACCCGCTCCGCGAAGACTTTCGGCGTCATCCCCGTATAGCCTCCCTGCAGGTTCATCTCGGTAAGGGCCAGCTCGATTATGAGGACGTTCTCAGAGTCCTTCGCGGCCTGCAAGACGCCCTCGATAACGCCTACGCTCACCCGGGGGTTCACGGCTAAGACGATTTCCCTGGGGGGTGTTAGGGCTTCGAAGAGTACGCTTCCAGGTATGGGGGGTCTGGGCTGCTCGAAAAACTCCACGTGCTCAGGTTTCACGTTTCTCCTCCTCGATATGTTATGCATAAACCGAAAAGATAAATATTCCTACCCCAAACACCGCCGGTAAAAACCTCTAAAGCCGAAGAAGAAAAATGAGCGGTTAACCGAGGATTTCCTGCTTCTTCCTTATCTTCTCGAGGATCTGCGGAAGCGCGGTATACTCCATCTCCGATGGATCAAGCCTCGCGGGCATGAACTCGCCCATGCTTCTCATGTAGATCGCTAGCTGCGATGCGAGCTGCCTGCTGTAATCCCAGAACGGGTCGTCGAAGAGATCTGAAGGCTCGGTTCCATCGACGCCTACGAGCTTTCCATCCGCTATCTGCCATCCCATCGCTATAACCCTAGGAGGACCATCGAAGAACGAGATAGCCGAACCCTTCTTGAAGCTAACGGGCATCAACGGACCGTTATGGCTTCCTCTCATCCAGCCCGCGACCAGGTATGGAACCGCGAACGGCGCAAGGATTTCTCCCACCGCGGGGAACCCCGACTGAGCTCTCACTATCAGCACCGGGTCATCTTTCCCGACGTATTTCCCGGCTATCAACGATAATCTGCTCACGGACGCCGCGGCCGCGGGTTCTCCATCGCTGGCCCTGTAAACCTTGGAGACGCAGTAGGTCCCCGGGGTTCCCAGCAACGCGAGTATATCGTAGCTCTCCTCCGGCGCTTTCAGCCTCACCTTCGTGTTCTCCTTAACGTTCAATATCTCGAAGACGAAGCCGTCCCGCAGCCTCGGATCTATAACCAGGCCAGCGGTATTGAACGGATCTGCGAAGATCTTGTAGAGCGGTAGGTTCCAGGCTCCCGGCTCGGTCTTATCGGCGGCGAAAACTATTACCGGGTCGGATGCCCGTTCCTCGAACTCCAATTCAGCGACCCCTGGCCCCAGGCCTCTCACGTTCCCGCTGAAAGCATCGCGGAGCAGGTCTTGGCCGGCTCCATACAGCTTAAGGGGCTTAGCGACTTTCTCGGTTATCTCCTTGAAGACGTTCCAGGCGAGCTCGTGGATCTCCGGGTTCTCCTCCCCGCGGTGATGGGTCATGACGAGGCCTAGGTCGTCTCCGACGCTGTACACGTAGAAGCTCTTGATGAGCCCTGTCTCCTCCGCCTCTCTCAGCTTCTTCCTAGCATGTTCGATCATCTTTTGATGTGGCCTGTGATGGCCCACGACTGATCCGACGTCGGCTTTCACAACGCTTATAGTCGTCCTCACCATATCTCTCACCCCGGGTCTCTCTGGGGCTCCCATTTTTATGTAGATTTTATGCACATAGACCTAGATAACTACATATACAGCATTTACCTGAATGCGCGTATTTTTGGAAGGTTAATTAAATGCTCGTTCTCCTTCTTATTTCAGAGGATTATGCGGGAGGCTGGTTTCGGGGAGGCTTCTCAGCGGGTTAGGCTCTCTTTGCTCAAGCTTAGGCTATCGATGATCGGGGTGTGGGCGGCGGTAACGGGCGTCGCCACCCTCGTTCTGACGGCGGTTCTGCTCTACCTCGGGATGCCCATATACGGGGTCTACGGGATCCTCGGGTTCGTCGTGGTCTTCCACTTCTTCCAATGGCTGATAGGGCCTTACATAATCAACGCCGTCTACCGGGTGAGGGAACTCAAACCAAGTGAATATCCATGGCTGCACGGCCTGGTCGCGAGGATCGCCGAGCGAAGCGGGCTCCCAAAACCTCCCAAGCTCATGCTCGCAGACATAGATATCC
>JAGGVM010000112.1 GCA_021157985.1 Nitrososphaerota archaeon
AGTAACCCTACTCCGAGGCTCGACCACAGTACGAAGAGATCTATTCCCCTAAGCACTTTATGCTCTTTTGGAACGGGCTCTATGCCCCACTCTGGAGGCGCTCTTATCTTGAGATTCGCCGGCATTCTGATGAGAAGCCGATCTGCGAAAAATTTTAAGTTTTTGACTACTGAGGCTCGACTCTTCGATAGAGGTCGTCGCTCAGCTTTCTCCCGGTCCTCCGCTCCCATTCCTCGATCGGTATCCCGTATCTCCTCTGAACCGTGTCCCTGTAGATCTCCGAGAAGACGTTGAAGGCGCAGAACGGAATTATTCTCCCATCGGGCATGAGGTAGTGGATGCAGCACCGCCTGACGCGCTCGACGTCGTAGTTATACTTGTCTTGGAAGTGCATCATCCCGAGGAAGAGGCTCTTCTGATGCCACTCGCCCACGCTGCTGTAATCGTGCTTCACGAATATCTTGAACAGCATGCGCTTAACGTTCATCCCCGTCGGAGCCTTCTTCTGGTTTATGAAGGACCCGAACTTGAACAAGAGCTTCAAGGCGGATATGTACTTGTTTTGACCTGACTTAATTTTCTCGGCCATTTCCTCGAGGTAGTTCAATAATCCGTTGACGTCGACGAAGTCCGTTATCGGGATCATCCTGTCTCCATCTTTGAAGACGTAGGTTCCAGCTCCGCAGACGAAGTGGGTTGAAAGCTCGTATTGAGGTCTCTGGGTTATTGCCTCTATGATGTGGGTTACGGGGACCGCTGCGGGAACGGGGAACCACGCGTCCTCCGGGATCTGGCCATCGGTCTGCTCCTCGATCTTCTTTATGCAATCCGGTATCGTTATCCTAAACTTCTCCCTCTGCTTCTTAGGCATTCTCCCTATCAGGGAGACGGGCTGGAAGTTGACGGCCCGCACGACGTCCGCGTTCTTGAAACCGAACCTCACCATGTCTCCGAGCTCGTGATCGTTAATCGTCTTTATCACGGTTGGAACTAGGACCACTCCGACTCCCAGCTTTCTAGCGTTATTCAATATGTCCGGGATCTCCCAGTAGTTCTTCGGATTGGTTTTCGGGGTTACTCCGTCGAAGCTCAGGTAAAGGGTGCTGACCCCCGCTTCCTTAACCTTCTTGAAGTACTCGAAGTCCTTCGCGAGCCTGATCCCGTTAGTGTTCAACATTACGAAGTCTATTCCCTCCTCCTTCATCATCCTGATTATGTCCGGGAGGTCTTCCCTGAGGGTGGGCTCTCCTCCGGTGAGCTGAATGGCGTTCCCGGGGACAGGTCTCTGAGCCCTGAGGATCTTAACCATTTTCCTTATCTGCTCGAGGCTCGGCTCGTAGACGTATCCCGCTCTCTCGGCGTAGAAGAAGCAATACCAGCAGTGGAGGTTGCACCTGTTCGTTACGACTATGTTTGCGAGAGCGGTGTGGCTGAGGTGGCCGGGGCAGAGGCCGCATGAATACGGGCACATATAGCTCGAGGTCTTGACGTTAGGGGTTGAGATCCCTTTTCCATCATGAGCGTATTCCTTGAACCTATAATACATCTCAGCGCTTCCGAAGTATAGGTCAGTGAACTCCCCGTGCTTCGGACACTTCTTCCTAATGTAGATCTTTCCGTCTTTTTCTATTAGGTCGGCTGGGATTAACGCGTTGCACTCTGGGCAGACGCTGATCGTCGTATCGACAATTTTTTCCTCCTTTTTCTCTAAGACCGCCTCTACCAAAGCCCTTACCCTCGCTCCTTGAACCATAAGGAGAACGATAAAAACATTTTAACGAAGACCACTAATCGGAAAATTAGGCGAGAAAAACCGTTTTTTGGGAAATGGATTGAAAATGCTCCGGCCGGGATTTGAACCCGGGTCACGGGCTCGAGAGGCCCGCATACTTGACCGGACTATACTACCGGAGCGTTCTCGCCGACGTCAATAGAAATATGTCCGGCTTAATGAATATCTTTCTCTTCTATCCTTAGATAAGGTTAAAAAGATGACGTGGAGAGCGGGCAGGGCTACTTCGGTAACGGCTTTAGTAACGGTCTTGGTCTTGAGAGCGAGACGCCGGCGGAGAAAAATAACCCTTAATTAGCTTTATCTCCTTCGAGCTATCGGCATGGCCATAAAGTGGTGGGGCTGGCTAGTCATAGGCATCTGTATCGGGGTAGCAGCGGCCTCGGTTTTCAGCCTGATCTTAGCCGCGTCGGCTAGAAGCGGGGTCGAATACGTGGCAGTGATAGAGTTGTCAGGAACGATCTCCTACTCCGAGTCGCCTCTCTCGCTCTTCTCCGGGGAAACCCTAACCCCCTCGCAGGTCAGAGACCTCATCGGGAGAGTTGAGTCGGATCCATCCGCCAAAGCCGTCGTCTTGGTGATCAATAGCCCCGGTGGAAGCGCTGCCGCATCCGAGGAGATTTACCAAATGATCAAGAAGCTCTCAGACGAGAAGGTGGTCGTGGCGTATATCGCGGAGTACGGCGCCTCCGGCGGATATTACATAGCCCTCCCAGCCGACGAGATAATAGCTTCTCCCCACGCCTTAACCGGATCGATTGGAGCCGTATCCGTCGTGATGAACTACGCCGGCCTCTTGAAGAAGTTCGGGATAGCGGTGGAGACGTTCAAAAGCGGCAGGCTCAAGGACATCGGAAGCTCATGGAGGAACATGACCGAGGAAGAGCGCCTGATAATGCAGTCGATAGTCGACTCGATAGCTGAGAAATTCGAGGAACGGGTTCGAGAAAATAGAGGAGACAAGATCCAGAACTGGAGTGACGTAATCACTGCTAAACCCTATCTTGGAAGCCAAGCGGTTAAGGCGGGCTTGGTGGATGAGGTCGGATCGCTCGAGGACGCCGTCAAGATCGCGGAAAACCTCGCATCACTTCCACCGATCGCTCCCGTGAAATGGATAAAGCCCAAGAAGCCAAGCCTGCTCGAACTCCTCCTCGGAGAATCAACCGCGTCGAAGGGAATGAAGTTGAGCTACGAAGTATTGATGATGTGGCCTCTCCCCTCGGGAATCGAGCCCAGCGACGTTCTGAAACGCAGCGAATCCAGCATGATCCTGAATCAATAATTTTATCCGATAAATTTTCAGAAAAATTGGCTCACGCCTTTCTCGACGTTTACTAAGAAATTTTTGAGAGTGGGCCCGGTGGGCTTCGAACCCACGACCCCCCGGTTTCCATCCATCTCTTCGATGGTTATCAGCCGGGTGCTCCACCAGGCTGAGCCACGGGCCCTATTGCTCCAGCTCTCTGGTTTTTATGGGATTAGAGCCTCGTTAAAAATTTTGAGCCCCGAGTTTTTCGCGATTAAAGGCTATTTACTTCTCGTTCCTTATTTTTGTTGCTGGTGGAGTCGTTTTATGCCGCGTAGGTTTCCGGAGGAGGTGCTTCGGAGGAGGGTTAAACGCTTTCAAGAGCTTTTCCGCTCCCGCGGCGTTGACGCGGTGATGCTCAGAACCCTCGGCAGCTTCATCTACTTCGCTGGGATTAAGTGGCTTAGACCCTCGCTGCTCATACCTTCGGAGGGCGATCCCATCGCTTTCGTCGCGAAGGGGGAGGAGCGGTTTTTCAGGGAAGTGACTTGGATAGGCGAGGTGATGACTTACTCGGAGGGCGGGGAGGTTATGTCGATGGTTTCGAAGACGATAAAGGAGCGCGGCTTTAGAAAGGTCGGCCTGGAGTTCGGGCTTGAAAGAGACGCCTACATCCTCTTTTACGAGATGTTTAAGAAGCTGAACCCCGAGGTCGAGGTCGTCGACATTGCCCCGATCCTCTACGAGATGAGAATGATCAAAGACGAATACGAATTAGAGGCGATAAGAAAAGCGGGGAAAGCCGCGGCCCAGGCCTTGAGAAAGATCGAATCAATCATAGAGCCGGGAGTATCGGAGACCGAGATAGCCGCAGAGCTCTACTCATATCTCTACCGATCTGGAAGCGAGGACCCGCTCGTCTACGTTAACGTCGGGCCCGGCGCGCGGGTTCACGCCGAACCCCTACGCGATGTCGTGGTGAGAAGGGGGGTCTTCGTCGCGGTCGTCGTGGGAGCGGACTATAATAGATATTACGCGAACTCCGCGAGGACTTTCTACGTCGGAGAATTAGGCGGGAACGCGGAAAAGGCTTTGAAGTGCATGGAGGAGGTCTACGGCAAGGCGGTGGATCTCAGCAAACCGGGCATGCGATTAGCGGACGTGATGAAGAAGCTGGATAAAATATACGCGGAGAACGGTTTCCTCGATTACAGGGTGATCGGATACGCTCACGGCGTCGGATTGCAGGTCGAAGAACCGCCGATAACCACGATAGTTCCATCGCATCGCGCCATGCGGATAAAGCCCGGAATGGCCTTAGCCTTCGTCCACGCGCCTCTCATGATCCCCGGCTTAGGGCAGGTGAAGATCGAGGACACCTTCATAGTCAGAGAAGATTCTCTTGAAAACGTAACCGAATAGGGTTAAGGAATGATCTCCACCGTGTTATTGAAGTCGGGATAGGTGAGGTCCTCGAGGTCGTATCCCGATTTCGCCGCCGCCTCCTTGATTCGGTCGAGGTTCCCCTGCACCAAGTCTATTAGGTGCCTGGTGCATTCGCAGGTCGCCCTCATCCCCTCCTCTCCCCAAAGCCTCTCGATGTGAGCGTAAAGACAGCGAGTTCCACAGATCTTAAGGTATTTACAGGATTTACACGGTTCCATGATCACGGGCTTTCTCCCCTCGAGATCGCTCCTCGATATCTCTCCAAGCCTCCCGATTTCCGCCCACTTCTCACGCACGGCTATAGGACACGCCACGACCCTTCCATCGGTTAAGACCGCGAACGAATCTATTCCCGCTCCGCAAGGCGGATGAGGCCCCTCATGCAGAATACGCTTCAAAACTCCTTGAAAAGGCGCGATCCCCGGGATCATCCCCCTCTCGATCTCCATCAACCATTCCTCAAACAGCTTATCAAGCCCGGGCTTATAGGATCGATCGATCCAGCCCCATAGATCACTCCAGCAATCTCTCTCCACCCAGATCATGCTGAGCTGCCAGTGGACGTGATCGAACAACCCGAGATCTAAGAGATGCCTTACATCCCTAAAGATGTCGGAGTCCTCGGTGACGGTCATCCTCGCGACGACGTCTCCATCGAACCCCCTACTGCGGATCTCCCTCACCTCTCTCAACACCCTGTCGTAGACCCCTTTCCCCCGGTTCTTATCCGTGAGCTCTCTCCCACCGTCTATCGAGACGAGGATCGTATCCATCCTCTCCAAGACCTTTCCGGGAAGCCTGTCCAGCAGCAGGCCGTTCGTCTGAATTACGTAGTGCTCAGCGTCAAACCGCTCGACGACCTCCTCGATGAATGGAATATTGAGGAGAGGCTCTCCACCGTAAAACGCTATCGAATCCCCCTCCCTGAAAACCTCCTCCAACAACCTCAAATCGTACCTAATCTTCCACGGGACAATCTTGGGATCGAAGCTCCCGCCGCAATACCTGCACCTGAGATTACATCTCCCAGTCGTGTAGAGGATGAAGAGAAGCTTCACCGCCGCTCCCTCAAGCCGGAAAACCCAAAACAAACAACAATTAAAGAATACGGCGAAAACCCAGCTGAAATATATAAATGAGAACAAGCCGAGGTTATTCGAGGAACAGGAAACAACGCGCCGGCGTAGCTCAGCTGGTGGAGCGCCGGGCTGTTAAACAAAGCAGAAACCCGGGGGTCGGTGGTTCGAATCCACCCGCCGGCGCATTTTAATTTTTACATTCGTTCCGCTTTTTAACGGGGTCGCCGATATGCCGCTTGCAAAGCTTAATTTAGCTAGATGCAGCAAATATTGCGGGTGGCCGCATTGTCTAATATTCATCTTTCTATTGACATAGGGACATCGAGCATCAAAGCCGTGTTAGTTAACGAGAACGGGTTTATACTGAAGAAACGCGTCAACAAGCTTCCGATAATCTTCAACGGAGGTGCAGCAGAGCATGATCTTGAAGCTCTCTTAAATATACTAAGAGAATGTTTGACATCGATAGTCAAGGGATTTGAGAAAAGCATCGAAAGCATAGCGTTCGACTCCTACATGCACGCTCTAGCAGTTTTAGCTAACGACCTTACGGTAATCCAGAACCCCATGCTCCACCTAGATACCCGATCATCACCCAGTCAAGCCTCGATTAAAGATTGGAGTAAACAATTATATGATCGAACAGGATGCCCACCGCTCTTCATATATCCGATCGTGAAAGTGATTTGGCTGAAACAGCAGAAAAAGTTGAAGGACGTAAGTAAATTTAGCTTTGTAAAAGATTATCTCTTGAATAAACTGTTTGGACATTGGTGCGTAGATTACGGAGTCGCGTCTGGTACTGGTTTATTCAATGTTCACGATCTTAAGTGGGATGATCTGGCGCTGGAGATCGCTGGAATAAGCGAGTCTAAGCTCCCGGATCTCGTTGAAGGATCGAGGATACTAGATTACGTGTCTTTAAAGGAGTTCGGAGTGGAGGGTAAAGTCGCTTTAATTCCCGGAACATTTGATGGTGCGGCTCAAAACATCGGCCTCTCCGCTTATGACTTGAGGGGTGCATTAAACTTAGGATCAACGTTAGTCGTTCGCCTCTTGAAAAAGCAGTTGACCATGGATCACGATCCGCGGATGCGCTTCTTCGCGTACTATGCCGCCGACGGCTATTTCGCTATTGGAGGCGCATCGAACAACGGTATGACCGCTTTAGAGTGGATACGAAGCAACGTGCTCGGAAACCGAGACTGGAAAGAAATAGACTCTGAAGCGGGTGATATTAAGCCTGGCAGCGAAGGTGTTATGGTTTTTCCATTTGTAGCGGGAGAGCGTTTTCCGTTTCGGGATCCGAAGCTGAGGCTTGAAATAATGAGGTTGGCTTTATGGAATAACTGGCGTCATATAGCTAGGGCCTCCTTTGAAGGTGTATCGTACATAGCGAAGACTATGGTGAAAG
>JAGGVM010000094.1 GCA_021157985.1 Nitrososphaerota archaeon
GCCAGACCTGAGTGGATGGTATTAACTGTTTTACCGGTTCCCCCGGTCTATGTCAGGCCTTCAATCACCCTCGAATCCGGATTTAGATCCGAAGACGACCTAACTCACAAACTCGTCGACATCCTGAGGGTCGTCCAGAGGCTGAGGGAGAACATCAACGCGGGCTCACCCTCACCGGTCATCGCGGAGCTCTCCGACCTACTCCAATACCACGTAACAACCTATATCAACAACGAGGTCCCAGGGGTCGCCCCAGCCACCCATAGAAGCGGGAGGCCGCTTAAGACGCTCGTGCAGAGGCTTAAGGGGAAGGAGGGCAGGTTCAGGCTCAATCTGAGCGGGAAGAGGGTTGACTTCTCCGCCAGAACGGTCATCACGCCCGATCCGAATCTGAGCATAAACGAGGTCGGAGTCCCACTCGAGATCGCCATGCAGCTCACGGTTCCGGAGAAGGTCACCGAGTGGAATATCGAGAGGTTAAGGCAATTCGTTAGAAATGGTCCTAACAAGTACCCCGGAGCAAAGTACGTCATCAGGCCGGATGGGAAGAGGATTAGGCTCGCCTTCGTTCAGGATCTAGAGGAGCTCGCCGAGGCTCTTGAACCCGGCTACATCGTCGAGCGACACCTAATCGACGGCGACATAGTCCTCTTCAACCGTCAGCCGAGCCTCCACCGGATCTCGATAATGGCCCACCTAGTCAAGGTCCTGCCCTACAAGACCTTCAGGCTGAACCTATGCGTCTGCACGCCCTACAACGCCGACTTCGACGGCGACGAGATGAACCTCCACGTCCCCCAGAGCGAGGAAGCACAGACCGAGGCTAGAATTCTCCTCCTCGTCCAGAACAATATCCTCTCACCGCGATACGGCGCCCCGATCATAGGCGCGATAAGGGACTTCCTCACGGCTGCATACCTGCTGACAAAGGATGATACATACCTCACCAAGAAGGAGCTCTCTTATCTACTCGCGGCGATTGGTTACGATGGAGAGATTCCAGAGCCCGAGATAAAGAAACCCGAGCCGAAGTGGAGTGGAAAACAGATATTCAGCTTACTTCTCCCGAAGGGATTCAATCATAGATTCAGGGCCTCCTTCTCCCCCGAGATAGAAGTCGTAATTAAGGATGGAAAACTCATCAAAGGAGTAATCGACAAGAACGCGATCGGAGTTGAGAAGGCCAACAGCATCCTACATAGACTCACGACCGAATATGGGCCGGATGCCACTAAGGAATTCTTAGACAAGCTCGTTAAGGTGGTAAACACTTACCTCAACCTCAGGGGATTCAGCTTCGGAATAGATGACCTCGAGGTACCGGATCAAGCCTATAAAGAATTGGAGAAGATCTTCAAGAAGCTCGATGAAGCTTTCGAGAAGCTCAAGGCGGACTACGAAAAAGGTAGAATAGAGGTCAGGCCCGGAGAAACTCTCGAGCAGGCATTCGAGTCAAATATCCTCCAGATACTCTCAGAGGCAAGAGAAGAAGCCGGGAAGATCGCGAGGAAATACATCAGCAAGGATAGCTCCGCGGTCATTATGGCGAGGACGGGAGCTAGGGGATCACCGCTAAACATAGACCAGATGGTCGCGGTCGTGGGTCAGCAGGCCGTGAGGAGGGAGCGTATCAAACGCGGCTTCACCGATAGAGTTCTCACCTTCTTCAAGCCAAATGACTTATCTCCAAGAGCTAGGGGCTTCGTCTACCGATCATTCAGTAGGGGACTCGATCCCATAGAATTCTTCTTCCATATGGCTGGAGGAAGAGATGGCCTAGTTGACACTGCCGTGAGAACTCAGCAGAGCGGATACATGCAGCGTAGGCTGATAAACGCGCTTGAACCGCTCTATGTAGAATATGATGGAACTGTTAGGACGATGGATGAGAAGAAGATAGTGCAGTTCCTCTACGGCGAGGATGGAATAGATCCGATGAAGAGCTATCATGGAAAGGCGGTCAACCTAGAAACACTCATCCACAGACTGAAGCTCAAGGAATCGGCTAGAAAGCCCATCTCAAAGGAAGAACTCGAACGGCTTATATCAGAGTACAAGGAACTCATGCCGCCAAAGCTCATAGACGAACTTAAGAACGCGATAAAGTCAAAGAAGTTCTCCGCAGGAGATGCAACAAAGCTCTTCCGCGAGGCGTATAAAGAATACGTGAAGAATAGGGTAGAGCCCGGAGAGGCCGTCGGAATCGTAACAGCCCAGTCAATAGGAGAGCCCAGTACCCAGCTGACTCTCAGGACATTCCACTTCGCAGGGGTCCGTGAGCAATCGATCCTAAGAGGTCTTCCACGCCTAATCGAGATCGTGGACGCGAGGAAAACGCCTTCAACTCCGATGATGAAGATTCCGCTGAAACCTGAATATGCAAAGGATGTCTCCAGCGCGCAGAAGATAGCGAAGCAGCTCAAGTACACGGTTCTTGAGGACATCGTATCCGAAGTAGGCTTAGACCTCAGGAGAAACGCCGTGATAATCAAGCTGGATGATAAGGCGATGAGGGCGGAAGGCGTCACGACGAGGCAGGTTGAGCAGGCGATAAAGGGCCTGAAGTTGAAGTACACACATGCGCAGAGGGTCTTCGTGGTTTACGCGGGAGAAGGTGAAAAAGACCTCGAGAGGTTGAAGAACAAGCTACTGTCTCTGAGGGTTAAGGGAATAAAGAGGATCACGAAGGCGATAGTCATGTACGAGAACGGCGAATATGTGATACTCACCGAGGGATCAAACCTAAAGGAGGTAATGCGTGTACCCGAAATAGATCATAAGAGAGTTTGGACGAATAACATCCACGAGATAGCTTCCGTGCTCGGAATAGAGGCCGCGAGGGCGGCGATAGTCAGGGAACTGAAACACGTCCTAGAAGAACAGGGCCTAGATGTTGACATAAGGCACCTAATGATCGTCGCCGACATGATGACCCTAAACGGCACAGTGAAGCAGATTGGAAGACACGGAGTAGTGAAGCTCAAGGGGAGCCCGCTGGCGAGGGCGGCCTTCGAGATAAGCGTTCAAACATTAATTGACGCCGCTGTAAAAGGAGAGGTAGATCACCTCAGAGGAAACGTTGAGAGAATCTTAATCGGAAAGGAGATTAAACTCGGCACCGGAATGGTTTCACTATTGATGAATTATCCGGGCATCGCGGATGGATCCGGCGCCGAACAGAAAAAAGAGGAGAAGCGCGAAGGTGAATGAGGATGGCTGAGGGAAAGCAGGTAATCGAGACGAAGGATCTTAAGAGACACCTCGAAGTAATCTCCAGAACTGGAAAGATGATCCTAGGATTCAGGCAATCATATCTATCCGTCCTGAATAGGAAGGCAAAATTGATAATTCTGGCGAGCAATTGTCCACCAAACCTCGAACGGGAAATAGTCATAGCATGCAAGATGGCCGGAATACCGTACATCAAGGTTAACGTCCCCGGCGTAGAACTCGGATACATGGCCGGCAAACCTTTCTCCGCCGCAGTGATCTCGATACTGGATCCCGGAAGCTCGAATATACTCGAGCAAGTTGCGCCAAGCGAGGAAGAAGCTTATTAAGGGCTATTCGATGGAATTAAGAGGCGTTCTTGCCTTGAGCGAAGGGATCAAGCTGACTGATAAGGAGATGCGCTACATCTCGCTCTTTGAAGCGGCAACGGGCGCCGATATAATAGACTGTCTCGAATACAGGGACATCGTGGTCTTCGTGGTCAGAGAAGGCGAGATGCCGAAAGTCCTCGCGGGAAGAGGGGCGAAAATCCAAAACTTTTCAAGATTAATCAAGAAAAAGGTAAAGGTCGTTGAATACTCCGATGACCCGGCGAAGTTCATCCAAAACGCTCTTCAGCCCGCGAAGCTCTTAGAACCCGTGAGGATAACCGAGAGAACAGACGGTCGAAAAATAGCCGTCGCCCTAGTAGATCCTAAATATAGGGCAATCGCGATTGGCAGGGAGGGAAGGAGCATAGAGCTGGTACGC
>JAGGVM010000088.1 GCA_021157985.1 Nitrososphaerota archaeon
CATCTATGCTCCCAGTGCTCAGACATGCCCTGCGTCGAGGCCTGTCCGAAAAACGCGCTCTATCGAGACGAGAAAACAGGGGCGATAATGGTCAAGGTCGAAGACTGCATAGAATGCGGGCTTTGCATCGAGGCGTGTCCTGGAAAAGTTCCGAGGATAATCGAGGGTAAGAAGGGAGTGCTCCTCTGCGACCTCTGCGGAGGCGACCCCGAGTGCGTAAAGGTCTGCAACGCTTTTGGATACAATGCTTTAAGGATGGTGGAGCGCGATGACGCGGCCTACGACTACAGCGTATACAGCAGAACCCCCGAGGAGATCACCAAGGACATGGTGAAGAAGATGTATCGGATGAAATCCGAGGAGGTGCTCTGAAAAATGCCATACGGCTTCACGGGAAAGCTCCTCGAAATAGACCTAAGCTCGGAGAAGATAAGGGAAATCGAGCTGAAAGAAGATCTCCTGAGAAAATTCATAGGCGGAAGAGGGCTAGGATCCTGGCTGCTCTGGGAGAGGCTTGGCGAGAACTGGGAAAACCTGGACCCGCTTTCCCCTGAAAACCAGCTGATGTTTCTCACAGGTCCCATGACAGGATATTACCCCGGAACCCGTATATGCGTGACCGGTAAATCACCTCTCAGCAACGGCGTCGTCGGATCAACCCTCGGAACGGAGCTAGGGCTTGAGCTCAAAACCTCGGGATATGATGGCCTAATCGTGACCGGGAAAGCGAGTTCACCGGTCTACATCTTCGTGAACGATGACAAGGTGGAGATAAGAGATGCATCAAAACATTGGGGGAAAGCCGGAAGAGAGACTCTAAGAGACCTTATTAGGGAAACCTGGGGCGAGCTTAAGTCGCGTAACAGGTTGAAGGGTCTACCGAAAGAACCCTCAATACTGTATATCGGACCGGCTGGAGAAAACTTAGTCAGAATCGCCGCGATAATATCGAAATGGACTCATGCAGCCGGATACGGTGGATACGGAGCCGTCATGGGATCTAAGAACCTGAAAGCGGTAGTCGCCAAGGGATCGGGTCCTCTCCCCGATGTCGCGGATCCCAAGCGATTCCAAGAGCTTCTTTCACAAATTAGGAAAACATTACTTCAAGATACTCATCTCAGGATGTGGGGTACGGGCCACGGGGGATACACGGTCGGCGCGGTGACCAGCTCTGAGCCCGTGAAGAATTGGCAAGAGGAATGGCATGATAAGAAAGAATATTCTCAATCCTATTTCGAATCGAAGGTTTGGGTGAAGCGGTTCTGGTCTGATTACGGATGCCCAACGAGCTGCCTAAAGGTCAGCTTATCGGTTAGGGATGGAGAAGTGGCTATAACCGATTGCCCCGACTACGAGCTTCAAGCGTACTTGGGAACAAACTTAGGAGTCTTCGATCCAGAGTGCTCAGTCTATCTATCATATCTCGCCGACGAACTCGGATTCGATGGAATAAACCTTGGTAACGTCCTAGGATTTGCAGCCGAGCTTTATCAAAGAGGGATCCTAACAAAGGATGAACTGGGATTCGAGTTGAATTGGGGTGACTGCAGTTCGTTCGCGAAGCTCGTTAAATTGATCGCGGAGAGAAAGGGCGTGGCCTCGATCCTCGCCGAAGGCACTTTCAGAGCCATGAGAAAGCTATCGGAGCTGAAGAAGGTTGACCTATCCAGATACGCCGTCCAGACGAAGGGAATAGGGTTAGGCGCCCACGGGGTCAGGAGCAAAAAGGATTATCCCTCGATCGCAGGATACGCGGTCTCAGTTCAGGGAGGAGACCACACATCTATTCCATCGCCTTTCCTACAGTATAGCGAGGACTGGTTCGTTTTCTATGACAGTGCTGTGATCTGCGGTTTTAACTCATACGCGTTCGCCGGCGAGCCGTTAATCGATTTTCTGAACGCCGTTACCGGATGGGATGTAACGCTTGAAGAATGGAATAACGCGATAAAGAAGAGAATTTTGAACGTTCAAAGGATCCTCTTACTGTTAGGCGGACCTGACGCGAGATGGGATCCACGGAGAGACGATGATCAGCCACCTAGGTTCTATGAACCTCTTCCAAGCGGACCCTACAAGGGAGCTAAAATCGATCGGGAAGAAGTCGAGGCTGAGAAAAAGAAGTATTACCAGAGACTGGGCTGGGATGAGCAAGGAATACCCAAAAAAGAGGAGCTGGAGAGGCTCGGTCTAGGAGAGCTCGCTTCCGCTGTTGATAAAATCAAAAGAGCGCTCGGCCTTGTTTCGTAACAGGCTTTCCTCATAATTTTTCAAAAAATATTTTGTAAGAAAAACTTGCCGGTTATTTTTCAGGCAGGCTGTCGTAGAATGCTTTCAAAGCCGTGTCTACGTTGACGTCGAGCCCCAAGGTTTTCAACGTATATCCCATGGCCGCTATGGTCCTGCTTATCGGAGCCTTTCTAGCGGTATATCCCATATGTCCTATTCTCACGATTTTTCCCGCGAATTTTCCAAGACCTCCTGAGATCATCACGTTAAAGTTCTCCAGCATTCCATCAATAAGCTTCTTTGGAATTCCTTCGGGAAGCCGGACCGCGGTGATCGTGGGTGAAGCGTATTCTTCAGGCGCAGCGAGCTGTAGGTTCATCGCTTTAACGGCGTTCCTGAATGCCGCCGCAAAGACCTTATGTCTTTTATACACGTTCTCTAATCCCTCGTCGATTACTCGTCTCAGTGTTTCGCGGAGAGCCATGACGGTGTGCGTGGGCATTGAGGATGGATGCGGATGACCCCAAGCCGCCATCTCCTTGATGCTTTTCTTCCAAGTCCTGAAGTCAAGGTACCACGTATCCGGCTCATTCGTCCTTTCATCGAGGATTTTCCAAAGTCTCTTACTGATCCCTATGGGGACTATTCCCGGCATTCCTCCCAGGGCTTTGCTCGCGTAGCCGACGCAGAGGTCTATTCCCCATTCATCCATGTTTATCTCAGCTCCTCCGAAGATCGATACCGCGTCGACCATGACGAGTAGGCCGTGATCTTTGAAGACTTTACCGAGCTCTTTTAGCGGGTTCATGACTCCCGTCGACGTCTCGTTGTAGACCACGAAAGCCGCCTCTATATCCTTGTCTTTCTCGAGGGCTCTTTCGACGTCCTCGGGAGTTATGGGTTCCCCGTAGTCCTTCTCGAGGAGAACTATGTTCCTCTTATAGGTCTTAGCGATCTTAACGGCGGTCTCTCCGAAGTATCCGTTGACGCACATCAGGAACTTCTCTTTTCGAGTGACTATGTTCACGAGGCCTGTCTCTATGGCGAGGAACCCGGGAGTCGGAAACAGGATCACTTCCCCGCTGGTGTTGAAGAGCTTCTTAGATAGCTCCACGGTTTCTTCGTGAACCTTCTTCCATTCAGGTCCATAATGAGGGAGAATTGAAGCGGCTGCTTTCAAAACATCCTCAGACGGCTGAGAAGGTCCCGGGAGCATTAGCAAAGGGCGCTCGCTATCCATGGCAATTAAGCCATTCCGCATGATTTAAATCTAATCGGAAATCAATTGCCTCACGCTTCTTACTGACCGTCTCAGCAAGTTGTTCTCACTCAAAAAATTTGTTGAGAAGATAAGCGGCCTTTAGCCGATGGAGAGCGTTCGAAAAAGGTTTTTTCAGGGGAGCTGAAGCACTTTGAAGAGGGGGTTGTTCATAGGCCGGTTTCAGCCGCCGCACTTAGGGCACATCTACGCGATAAAGTCCGCTTTATCCGAATGCGATGAGCTTGTGATAGTCGTCGGAAGCGCTCAATACAGCTACACTCTTAAGAATCCATTCACGGCCGGTGAGCGGATCGAGATGCTGAGGCTTGCTCTTCTCGAAGAAGGAATCGATCTCTCAAAGATATTCATAGTCCCCGTCCCGGATGTAGGGGAGCACGTGGTGTGGATCTCGAAAGTAAAGACTTTCTGCCCTAGGTTCGACGTCGTCTACACGAATAACCCCCTAGTGCGCAGATTGTTCCTGGACGCCGGTTACCCGGTTAAATCTCTCAAGCCTTATCGCCGGGACTTCGAGATGGGTACGAAGATTCGCGAGCTGATGCTCAAGGGCGAGCCTTGGAAAGATCTTGTTCCTAGATCGGTCGCAGAGTTCATAGAGAAGATAGGCGGGGTCGAGCGGTTGAAGGAGATATGCTCGAGGGATTAATTGTCTGAGAAAATTTTTCAAGACTCTCGTCTATCGATGCATAGGAGAAATGGCTGAGAAGAGGATATTCAACTATAAACAAGCCTTAGTGATTCGAGCTGACCTGAAAATGAGCACGGGCAAAATCGCGTCTCAAGCGGCCCACGCGGCGGTCTCGGCGGCCGAGAAATGCCGGAAAACTAAGCCAGAATGGTTTAAGGCTTGGATCGATGAAGGCCAGAAGAAAGTGGTCTTGAAAGCCGCGGACGAATCTGAGCTTAGGAAGCTGCTGATGCAGGCCGAGGCTCTGGGGCTTCCCGCGGCCCTCGTCGAAGACGCTGGCTTGACCGAGGTTCCTCCTGGTACGGTGACCGCTTTGGGAGTAGGGCCTGCGCCTTCCGAGCTCGTTGACCGAGTCACGGGTAAACTTAAGCTCCTATAGATGGTGATAAATAGTGTTCGAGGATTTTTCTTCGCTGAAGGCCGAGGATCTCGAGGGTTTCATCGGAATAAGCGGATACGTATCCGGTACTGAGGGAATCGGCGGCGTCATAAAGACTAGGCCAGAGGATTTCCTCGCCTGGGAAGTGTTGGTCAACGGGCTTGATGCTAGAGCTGTCTACGAGTCGGGAGGCAGGCGCGTTGAGGGGTTTGGAGATTACGTCCTGGCCGTTATGCGGAAGAAGGGTATCGACACGATCCGCGCCGTTACCGCCCTCTCCCACGAGCTAGGACTTAAACCGAAATCCATAACCGTATGCGGGATAAAGGACAAGGTGAGCGTCAGCTGGCAGTTCGTATCGATTCCGCGGGAGCGCTTTCCGAGCGAGGGCGTCGAGATCCGAGACTTGATCCGCGTCCTACCCGTAGAATCGTCCTCTAAGAGGCTGAGCTCCAAAGCCTTGGCGAAGAACGTGTTCGAGATAACGATACGCGGTTGCAGAGCGGAAAAAGATCTCATAGAGGAGTGCTTGAGCCAGCTTCGCTCGAGGGGGCTCCCGAACTTTTACGGTCATCAGAGGTTTGGGATAACTAGGCCGATAACGCCAGTGACGGGGAGATACATGTTGATGGGCTTGGTTAAGGAGGCCGTTGAGTCTTTTCTAACTCTGAGCACGCCTCTCGAAAGCGAGAGAAACAGGAAGGCCAGGGAAAGGCTCTCCAGCGAATGGGACTTCGAATCAGCCTTAGAGTATTTCCCGAAAAGTCTCCGCTACGAGCGAGAGATGCTGAGATATCTCTCTCGAAAGGGCCAAGATTACGTCGGAGCTCTTAGGGCGCTTCCTCTCAGGCTCCGCAGGCTTCTCGTCGAATCGGTTTCCGCCCTCATATTCAATAAAGCTCTCTCGAAGATAATCTCCGAAGGAAAGCTTAGCGAGCTCGAGGTAGGGGATTTCGTGGTTGAGCTTGATAGGTTCGGCAGGCCCAAGCCGGGGAGGCCGATAACGGTTATGGACGCTAACTTCGAGCAGGTTGAGAGGTTGATCAAGCTGGGGAGGTTCGCGGTAGTTCTCCCCGTTGTAGGATATCTCTCAAGCATTCCGAGGAGCGGCAAAGGCGACGCGGTTCAAGAGGCATTAGAAGAGCTGGAGCTATCGACGAGGCTCTTCAGGCTGAAGACCGTTCCCGAGGCATCGACCCGCGGATCCCTAAGACCGATAACCGTGCCGAAGTGGAGCTGCGAGCTAATACGCGTTCAAGAGTCCTCGGTTACGCTGAGAATCGGAC
>JAGGVM010000043.1 GCA_021157985.1 Nitrososphaerota archaeon
CGGCCCGGTTGAGGAAGAAGTGAAGGCCAGGGTCTACAACTTGGATCTACGCTTCAAGACGTTGGATGACGCCCCGTTCGTCGCGTCTTGGCTTCTCCGCTCTCCATCCGGGGAGGTTTACAGATCACGTGCGGAAACCGATAGGCTCAGGGTGGACTTGATTCCGGCGGGCGAGTGCAATCTAACGGTCTACGGGGTTGGGAACGTGACCCTGTTTTCGAAGATTTTCCAAGCGGAGGAACTGCACGGAGTTAGAGAGCTCAAGCTGCCGATAAAGACCGTGAAGGCGCGGGTGCTTTGGTCGGATGGCTCGCCGATCGACGGCGCGCGAGTGGAGCTCGTTGGCCGCGGCCTGCGCTATAACGGGACCGCGGATCTCGACGGGGTCCTCAGGTTCAAGAACCTCGTCCTAGGCTCCTATCAGGTTAAGGTCTTCTATCCATATACCTCTGTCCTGATCTTCGATAAGAAGCTGGAGTTCGACGGCGGAGATGTGAAACTCGTCGTGAAGGCCGCTAGGCTTTCCGTGAAGGTCGTTGATTGGCTGGATAGGCCTCTGAGCGGGGCTGAGGTCTCGGTCGGATGTGGACCCGTATTGCTTGGAAGGGCGGTGACGGGCGGCGATGGGGTCGCCGAGTTCTCGAAGGTTCCCTTGCTCAGGATTTACGAGGTGAAGGCGAGGTTCGGGTCGCTGGAGTCCAAGGCGCTCGCGAGGCCGGGGGAGATCCCGGTTCTGAAAATGAGGCTGATAAACTTGTTCGGCTTCATCGTGGACGTGGACGCCGTGATGGCCGCCTTACCCTACATAATCGCCGTAGTAGTGGTGATAATCTTGGCCGTGGCCATAGTCGTGATAAGGTCGATGACGAGGCGGAGAGTCGTATAATTTATTCTGCCTCAACGAGTTCTATTCCGAGCGAGCTCGCGAAGCTTCTCTCAGCCGGTCCAACAGGCTTACCCGATACTAGGATTATCTTGCTGAGCTTTACGTCGTTTTTCGCTACGCTGAGCTTGAATAGGGTTTGCATGAGCGGTTCGCCGAACGCTGAGGTGATCGCGATCACTTCCTCTCCTTTCTTAGCGACGGCTTCGAAGTTGTGGAGGACTCCCGATTCGCCGGCGAGGGTGGCGTTTCTCTCGACCGTGTATCCCTCGGCTTTCAGCTTCAGGATTTGGGCAGCTATTGCCTTGTTTATCTTCTCGTATTCGCTGAGCGCTTCCCGTGAGAGCTCTATTCGCTTGAAGGTTTTGACCGCCATGTTGGATTCGTCGTAGATCGTTCCACATGACCCGCACTTGAAGACTATGTTCACTTCATCGGACTCGGTCTTGCAGTCGAGGCAATAATACCTCTTATGGTAGAGCTCTATTCCATCGGTTCCGCCGCACTGCGGGCAGACGAGCTTACCTTCCTTAGTCCTGAAGCTGGACTCGGGGCCTATATAGCCGCAAGTATGCTTGTAGTATTTTATCTCCCGGACCCTGAGGGAGCCGCAGTTCTTGCAGGAGATCAACGCGACCTGGGCGGATGATCCGCAGACGGGGCAGGTCACGACCGAGAACTCCTCCTCTCCTTCGAGGGCTATCCCCTTCTCGACCAATCCCTTCAGGGTTTTCTCGACTTCGGCGAGAGGCGCTCCAACTATATCCGGGTAATGGCCTCCCTCCTTGCTAGCAGCTATCGGGGAAGGCTTCAAGGCGCCCTTCGTCCTCAGGGCTTCGAGAACTTTCCGCTCGACCTCTACTAGATCCGTTTCCCGTTTTTCCTCCGGCTCGGCTTCAGGTTCCTCCGGTTCTTCTTCAACCTCTTCCACAACCTTTACTTCGTCTTCTTGTCCTCCGGATACCTCTCCCCTCTTCTTAACTCTGAGGGCTAGATAGGCCGCTACCGCCGCCCCGACCAGGAGCGGGACTAGAACCTCGATTCTCTGCAAGAACGCTAAGGCTCCTCCAAGGGATCCGGCGAGGCTTAGAGTTATCATGGCCTATCGACAGCCACCTAAAAGGACCCGCTTCACCAATAAGGCTTTAAGGCTAAGTATATCAACGTAGCGGCGATCACCCCGATTCCGGCTCTCCAAGTCGTGGCCACCGTGTGGTCGCAGAGCTTCGAAACAGCCAAACCGAGGATCAAGGAAAGTATCACGCTAACCGGCAGCAAGATCGCGCCCAACCCAGATAAGGTTATGCTCCCGAAGAGGAAGGGCGCCGCCTGGACGGCTCCTCCGGGGACTCCGGTGGGCGTCGACGCGGCGTAGCGGCCCGCGAATTCCTTCAGAGGCCTCGTTATAGCGTAGCTCATGAGGAGGACGACGGGGCCGGCTCCTATGCTTATGACCTCGTAGAGCCTCAGCCTTCCCCTCATCTCCCGGTAGGCGTGGTAGAGCCTCTGAGCGGTCCTGGCGACCACTTCTAGGGCCTTGGCTCCGGCTCCGCTTTCCTTCACGACCTTGATCGTCGAGAGAACGAGCTGAAGCTGCCTGCTCCTCGGATCCGTCTCAACGCCCACCGAGACCCTGCGGATCTGCTCCGCCACCCTCCCATCCTTAACCATCTGGAAAGACCTCTGGATCGGGTATCCGAGCTCGATCTTCGTCGCGAGGCCCTGCGCGAGGAGATGGCCTCCCTCCATCTCGCCTATAGCCCTCCTCACCTCGAGGCTCGCCGGAATCGAGAGGGCGACCAACGCTATTCCCGACCCTAGGAAGATCCAGGGCGCTTGGGGTAGGGGTTGTCTAAAGGGCACGGTGAAGGCGAGGGTTAGGGCGATTATCGCGAGCTGGGCTGGGAGGATCCTCCTGGTTTTCGGGGAAAGCATCACGATGGGGACTCCCTGAAGGGCCACGGCGGCGATGTAGGTCGTGGCCGCAGAGATCGCCGCGAGGGGTAGGATTAGCTCCACCCCGCTTCCGAAGATCGCGGTGAA
>JAGGVM010000071.1 GCA_021157985.1 Nitrososphaerota archaeon
GAGACTATCATGACGTGAAGGTATAGGTCGAATCCGTCTTGAACCGCGGCGCTGTCCACCTTGGCCACCATCCTGCTCGCGTACTTCAGCCTGGAAAGAGTCTCCTCATCGAATCCGAAGTATTCCGCGATCCTGTCGAGCTCCTCGGGCACCTTGTACCCCTTCGGCCTCTTACCTCCGACGACCGCTAAACCCATCTCAGGCCTTATGAAGTTCTTCAGGACCGCGGCTATTATCGTGGTTGCACCACCTTCAAGCTCGTCGAGCTGGGCGGACGCGGCTAGGCCGTCGAAGAACACGGGAGAGGCCAGGCCGGCCATGAAGCGCTTTGCGCCGAAGAGCGTGAGATAGGATGAGATTATGCCGGTGAGGGATCTCTCAACCGCTCTAAAATACCATCTCGGCTTTGAGGTATAGCGAAGCTTCAGCTCCCTCAAACCGGCGCGGTACATTCTCTTTTAATGGCCAAGTTCTAGGATTAAATCATTCCGGATTTTGAGGGGCTCCTGATATACGCTCGGAGGCTCGCTGGGTATTATTTTTCCGCTTGGCCTGGATGGCGAGATATATGGATACGGGGATTGATACAATTGTGGGAAAGACGAAGACGAAGAGGTAGAAGGTTTTCTGGAAGACGGGGAATACGTAGAAGATTACTGAGAAAAATACGAGGATCAGGGTTGAGATTATCCAGGCCTGGTCGTCGCTCAGCCTAGACCGCGCCTTCCTCAATAGGCTTCAACAGCTCCTTTAGCGGTATATCGACGTAGGTTCCGTCGGGCTTCTTACGCCTGATTATTATCGGGAGGACTCCGGCCTCGAACTCTCTCCTAGCTATGTCGATCGGGGTGTCGTTGGGCTTGACCTCGACGAGGGGAAATGCTCCGAGAGAAAGTTGGAGGGCTCTGCCGGCGATTATCCGCGCCTTTTCGTAGCGGGTCAGCGGCTGCCTATACGGGTCACGGAGTTCATTCTTGCTCAAAGGAGGACTCTTCCTGCCCTGCTTCTTTCTCCTTCTTCTCCTCCAGTCTCGAGGCAGCGATTATGTCGTCGATCTTCAGGATCATTGCCGCGGCTTCGACCGCCGCCTTCACCGCCTGCTTCTTCACCAGCAGGGGCTCCAAGATCTCGAGCTTGTACATGTCCTCGAGCTTTCCGTCGAAAACGTTGACTCCGATCCACTTATTGCCCTCCTTGTGCTTCGCCCTGAGCGAGACGATCGCCTCGATCGGGTCTAGGCCCGCGTTCTCGGCGAGCTGCATCGGGATGACCTCGAGGGCTTCGGCGAACTTCTCGACAGCGAGCTGCTCTTTTCCGGCCAGGGACTTAGCGTAGTCTCTCAGCGCGAGGGCCACCTCTATCTCGGACGCGCCTCCCCCGGCCACGATCTTGCTCTCGAGGAGGACGTCTTTCACGACGTTCAACGCGTCTTTAATCGATCTCTCAGCCTCGTCTACGAGCCTCTTGGTTCCGCCGCGGACTAGGATCGTGATCGACTTCGGGTTGTCACATCCCTCGATGAACACCATCTTGTCTTCTCCGACCCTCCTCTCCTCCACGAGCCTGGCTTTCCCGAGGTCTTTCTCGCTTATCTCCTCGAGCCTGGTGATTATCCTGGCGCCCGTCGCCCTCGCGATCTTCTCAATATCCGATCTCTTAATCCTCCTTACCGCGAGGATTCCCTTCCGGGCGAGGAAGTGCTGGGCGACGTCGTCTATTCCCTTCTGGCAGAGCACCACGTTCGCGCCGACGGAGGCGATCTTATCGACCATCTCCTTAAGCATCTGCTCTTCCTGTTCCATGAAGGCCTTCATCTGCTCCGGGCTCTCGATGTGGAGCTTGGCGTCGAACTCGGTCTTCTCGATCTCGAGGGGGCAGTCGAGTAAGGCTATCTTCGCGTCGTGGATTATCTTCGGCATCCCGGAGTGAACTACCTCCTTGTCCAAGACTATTCCATCGATTATCGCGGTGTCCCTGATCGACTGGCCCTCCTTCTTCTCGATCTTGATGTTATCCAGGTCGATGGTCCATTTCCCGTTGACCTGCTCAGCGACCCTGAGAACGGCGTCGACCACTAGGTCCGCTAGGTGGTCAGCATCCTCCGAAACTATCTTTGCAGCCATCGAAGTCTTAGCGATCTTCTTTAGAGTCTCCCTATCGGTCGGAGAGATGGGGACGCCGATCTTGTCGAGCACTTCCAGAGCTTTGACGGCCGCTTTCCTGTACCCATCTATTATGATGGCGGGGTGAACTTCCTTCTCTATTAGCTCCTCAGCTTTCGCTAGGAGCTCTCCGGCCAGGACGACCACCGTCGTGGTTCCGTCCCCGACCTCGGCGTCCTGAGCCTTCGCTATCTCGACAAGCATCTTGGCCACCGGGTGCTCGACCTCCATCTCCTTCAGGATAGTCGCTCCATCGCTCGTTATCGTGACGTCTCCGAAGCTGTCCACAAGCATCTTGTCCATCCCCCTCGGGCCGAGGGAGGACCTCATGGCCTCCGCTATTATCTTGGCGACCATGATGTTGTTGAGCTGCGCCTCCCTACCACGTGTTCTCTGAGTGCCTTCTCTCAAGATTATAACGGGGACTCCCCCAGCTGCAGAAGGAGCTGCTGCCTCAGCCATATACACACACCTCCCAATAACCCCAGTCATATGTGAGGATCGGGCTCTTTATAAACCTAAGACCCGGAAATTCCGGGGCGTCGGCTATTTAGGATTTTGATCAAAAAATGAGTAAAAAACGGTTAGATGATCGGTAAATTGTTTCTTTTTCAATCCCATTGAAAGACGTTTTCTCACGATATGAGGATCCAGCGCCTCGGCTTCGAGAAAGTTTTATGAAAGGGGATCGACTCCTGATAGCTGATTGGAGGTGTGCCTAGGTGAAGCTGATCTCGGTTAAGATGCCAGAAGCCTTGATCGAGGGGATGGACGAGCTCGTGAGAAGGGGAGCCTATCCGAGCAGGAGCGCGGTGATGCGGACCGCGGTTCGAGACCTCTTGAAGAAAGAGCTCTGGAAATAGGCTTCCTAACTTTTTCGACGCCCTCGCCTCCGCAGGGCGAGGAAGGGCATCTCCTTCACGGTCACGACTCTGCAGTAGAAGTATTTCATATCTGAGACGTTGGCGGCGTAGGAGAGCTCTTCTTTTCCATCGGATGCCTGGTATTTTATGAAGGGGCCTGGTTCTCGGGTTGTTTCGACGTAGAAGAAGACGGGGAGGGCGTTGGCCTCGTAGTAGTCGTAGAAGGGGGTTAGGAGGCCGAGGATGTGCCGGCTTCGACCTAGCCTGTAGTGCCAGAGAGGCGGGGAGCTCACGTTATCGCTCATTATCATCGAGACCCTTACGAGGCTCTCCAGGCTTCTGGCCCTGACCGTGACCGGCTTCTCCCTCAACCCGCTCTTCGCAGAGAGGGCTTTGCCGAGGAACTTGGGCGGATCATCCATCTCGACGACCGGACCGTAGAAGTAGCGGGTGTCGTCGGGGCTCTCGGTTAGGATGACTTTCTCGAAGCCGATGTTCGTGTAGCCCACGTAGCCTTTCGGGATCTCATCGCGCTTCAGCTTAGCGTAGGCGAAGATGGGGAGGCTGCCCCTCCAGTATGGAACCGATACGAGGCTTCCGATTATCCGCTTCCTCCGGTAGGGGAACTCCCAGAAGAGCGGTCTGACGTCGGCTCTGCTCATGGCCAGCCTGCTCAGGTTCAATAGGTCTTGGACCTCTATCGCTATCGGGGGCTTCATGGCGGTCTTCAAGTTCTTCTCAAGGGATATGGCTGATGCTTGGGAATTATAGCTTTCTAATCGGGCTCTTCGCTCCGCATACTTCGCAGACGAGGAACCTCAGCCTCCGCTCCGAGACGATCTTCGTGTCCAAGCCTCCGCAGACAGGGCATTTCACGAACTCCCTTACATAGAGCTCGATAAGCCTCCTGAACTCCTCGTTCGTCAACCTTCCCTGGATTATCAGCCTCTCACCCCCCACTGATCCCGGCTTCCCGGATTCCTTTGAGATGAACTTGGCGAGGTGAGCCGGCTCCCTGTTCAGTTTTTCCGCGAGCTCCTTGAAGTTCGTGACTATAGTTCTCCTCGACTCGTGGAGGATCTCCGGCTTTAGGACGATGAGCCTGTCCCCTGCTTTCCCGATCGTCTGCGGAAGCGTTGAGAGCACCTTGTCCAATACCTTGACATAGCCCTCCTTCGTCCTGATCAAGTTCTCCCAGCTCAACTCCGCTGGAAAACGGGTTAAACCGCCTATTTAGCTTGTCGCGTTTAGGCGAAGTCTTAAGTCCCCTTGCTCAGCCATAATAACCCGATGAAAGAGTATTGGGTGAAGGATCTCGGATTAGCGGGGAAGGGGAGGAAGAGGATAGAGTGGTCGAGGAACCTCATGCCCGTTCTCTCAAAGATCTCGGAGCGGTTCGAGCGCGAGAAGCCGCTGAAAGGCGTCAGGATTGGGGCATGCCTCCACATAACTACCGAGACCGCGATTCTCGCGGAAGCCTTGGTGAAAGGCGGGGCGGAGGTAAGCCTATGCGCGTCTAATCCGCTGAGCACTCAGGACGACGTCGCGGCGGCGATAGCCGAGGAGGGGATAAGGATCTACGCGTTTAGAGGGGAGACTGTGGAGGAGTATTATCGCTGCCTTGGCTACGTCCTGGCCTCCGAACCGAACCTCACTATCGATGATGGAGCCGACTTGATCTCAGCGATCCACAAGCTCTACTATGGGATCGAGTCGAAGGAGCTGGGCTATGTCAGGGAGGCGGCTGGATCGATCGATGTGAGGAATCTTGTTGGAGAGATGTTGGGGGGATCTGAGGAGACGACGACGGGCGTGATGAGGCTTAGGGCCATGGCCAGGGAGGGAAAGCTGCTCTACCCGGTTATCGCCGTAAACGACGCGGAGTCGAAGAGCCTCTTCGATAACCCGATTGGAAGCGGCCAGTCAGCCCTCGACGGCGTGATCAGGGCGACCGGCGCCTTGCTTGCCGGCAGGGAGGCCGTGGTCGTGGGCTACGGTAACGTGGGCTCCGGGATAGCTAGGAGGCTTAGGGGTATGGGGGCCAGGGTAACGGTGGTGGAGGTGGATCCGATAAAGGCTCTTAGGGCGTTGATGGAGGGCTTCAACGTCGAGCCGATGAGGGAGGCGGCGAAGCACGGAGACCTCTTCATAACGGCCACGGGGAACATAAGCGTGATCAGAAGGGAGCATTTCGAGGTGATGAAGGACGGGGCTATCCTAGCGAACTCGGGCCACTTCGACGTCGAGATAAACAAGAGAGATTTGGAGCAGCTCAGCGTGAGGAAGGAGCGCATAACGCCCTGCATCGACATGTACGTCCTGAAGGATGGAAGGAGGCTTTACTTGCTCGGGGAGGGGAGGCTCGTCAACCTCGTCTGCGCCGAGGGCCATCCCTGCGACGTAATGGACATGTCCTTCAGCCTCCAAGCCCTCTCCGCCGAGCACATCGCTAAGAACCGCGGAAAGCTTCCCGTCGAAGTCTTGGACGTCCCGAGGGAGATAGACGAGCTCGTGGCGAGGCTGAAGCTCGAGTCGATGGGCGCGGCGGTCGAGGAGCTCACCCCAGAACAGATTAGATATCTCAGTCAATGGGAGACCGGGTCTGAATAAAATCGGGAGATTTTTGAGAAAAATAGGTGGATCTCAGCCGTGGATCAGCGTCCAGATATCCACGCCCGTTAGGGCCGCGAGCATCCCGCCGACGAGGCCTATCAGGAAGGAGCCTGTGGCGAAGGCCATCGCGAAGACGGCCGCGGAGGAGCCGAAACCGACCAAGGAGCACCAGAGCAGGGACCTTCTCTTAGCGGCGCTTAAGCGGACCGCCATCTAGACCCCACCCCGGAGGCCTCTCGGCCTCCCAGCGCTCAAGCCTTTTCCTGTGCAGGAGGGACCGATTGATCCCTTCATCGGAGAAGCCTTGGTTCATGGGGTTAATAAAAACATTGCTCGAGGCAGGTGGCTGGGAATACCCGAGAAAAGGCGGGGGTAAAAATCGGGTAGTGTTTCTGGCCAGGGCCTTGCTTTGCGGATTAGGTTTTCCGCCCCGGCTCCTGGGCCTGCTGCGCGCTTAGCCTCGCCGAGAGGGCGTTCACGGTTTTCCTGAGCTCTTCTATCCGCTGGGCGTACTGGTTCAAGGTGTTCTCGTAGAGCTCTATGGCCTTGAGAAGCCGCTCTCTCCGCTGCTTTATCGTCTCATATCCCTGATCTACGGGCTGCCTCATCATAACCCCGGCTCCTAGGCTGACTTGGATGTCCTCGACCTTCTTTATCTCGGCTTGGATGAAGTTTCCGCCGCCTATTGGGACGAGGAGCTTGACCCCGGTTTTCTGCTTCTTGAGCTCCTCGATCAGGCTTATCGCGCCCTCGTATTCGCCTAGTAGAGCCCTCATGGCGGCCAGCTGGGATTGAACTTCCGTGAACGCTCTTTCGAGGGTTTGAAGCTCCGCGACCGCTTTCGTCAAATCTTCTTGCAGGGACATGCTCAGACCTCGCCTTATCTCCGTGCAGGGTTTAGCGCTGGACAGC
>JAGGVM010000152.1 GCA_021157985.1 Nitrososphaerota archaeon
GGAGCGTATCAGGCTTAGACAGCTCGATGAAGACGAGAAAGCCTTCTACGCCGTCGAGGCATGGGACCTGGAAGTGGAGACGAGTCTCGGATGGGTAGAGCTCGTAGCATGTAATAATCGTGGAAGCCACGACCTAGGCGGCCACCAGGAGGCAAGCGGCCACGAAATGGAGGTCCTAGATGATGGGGAACGCGTCCTCCCCCACGTCTTCGAGCTATCGATGGGCGTTGATAGAAGCATATACTGCATCCTGGAAAACAGCTTAGATTCCGACAGCGGGCGCCCCGTTCTCAGAGTTCCACCATATCTGGCTCCTATCCAAGCAGCTATCCTGCCTCTCCTCTCTAAGGAGCCGTTCACCTCTAAGGCGCATGAGATCTATGACTGGTTGAAGGGCGATTTCGACGTAGTATATGATGAATCGGGGAGCATAGGGAGACGTTACGCGAGATACGACGAGGTGGGGACCCCGCTCTGCATAACGGTCGATCACCAGACCTTCGAAGACAATACGGTGACCGTCCGGTTCAGGGACTCCGCCTTTCAGCTCAGGGTCGACCTCGATCACCTTGAATCATTTCTAAGGGAGCATTTCTCTCCGCCCTGATTCTCGGAAATCCTTATAGACTGGGGGGAGGAAAATATAGAAAGGTGTCGGAATGACTCTTCCCCGCGATAGAGAAGAAGATTTCAGGGTAAACATCCTAACGATAATCCAGGACCAAGTTAGGTTAATTCTCGAGGGATATAAGATCTTACTCGACATGATTGAGCGGTTCGTCAACGGAGAGAAGGCGGGCGTCATCGAGGAGATCTACACCAAGATCCTGAAAAACGATGAGAAAGCGAAGGAAATGAACCTCACGGTGGAAAGGGAGATAACGAACATCGGAGCACTTCTGAGCTCGAGGGAGAACTTCATAAGACTAACCGCGGAGATAGATAGGATAGCCGACATCACTGAGGGAGCCGCCTTCCGAATAGTAAACCTAACCCGGATGAAGACCAAGCTCGATAAATCCATCAGCAAGCTCTTCATGGAGCTCGGCGAATCAGTTCTAGATACCTTGACATCCATGAGAGAAGCCCTCCTCGCAACGACTCTAAACTCATCAAACCTATACGCGAAAATAAAGGACACCGAAGAGAACGAGAAGAAATGCGATGAGCTCTATCGAAAGCTCGACCTCGAGCTTCTGAGAAGCAATCTCAAGATACCGCAGCTCCTCCTCTGCAGGGAGGTCGCCGAAATGATCGAGGATATATCGGATCACGCTGAAAGGGTTGTCGACATTTTGAGAGCATTATCGGTAGCGGTCTTCTAAGACATGTCCGAGGAAGCGATCGAAGCGGAGCTCGTTCAGGGAAATGTGGTCGTCTGGGACATCGATAAAGGTAGACTGCTTTATGGATCGGGGTTCTATGGGAAGCCGCTCGGTATCTCTAAGCCGAAGTCCCTTGACTTCGACGCGCCTTTAGTGCTGGATATAATCGAGGCGGTGTATCTTGCTGAAAAGGGGAAGCTGAGGGTGAGGGAGGGCGACAGGTTTCTGAGCTTTGAGGAGCTCGCCGCGCGGGCCGAAGAATACTACGAGGACTTCAAAGAGAAGTACTTGGTCTACAGGGATCTGCGGGATAAAGGGTTCATAGTTACTCCTGGGATAAAATTCGGAACCGATTTCGCCGTCTACCGGCTTGGCCCAGGCCTCGAACACGCTCCCTTCATAGTACAGGTCAAAAAATTCTCGGATACCATATCGGCCTTGGAGATAATTAGGTCCGGGAGATTGGCTACGACGGTTAAGAAGTATTTCACGGTAGCCATACCGGATTTGAAGCGGGGGAAGGTGGCTTATCTGCTCTTCGAGTGGTGGCGGGCCTAGTCCTGGTTCAGCTTCTCCGAGATCTCCCTCGCACGCTTCGTAGCAGCCTCGACCGCCTTCATAACCGCGGTCCTCACCCCACCCTCCTCCAAGTAGAATATTCCTTCGATCGTGGTTCCGCCCGGGGTCAAGACCATCTCCTTAACCGTGGACGGATGCATCCCCGACTCCAAGATAAGCTTGGCCGTTCCATACACGGTGTATGCCGCCGACTTATATGCGAGGTCTCTTGGGATCCCGACCTTCAGCCCCGCGTAAGCCATCGCTTCTATTAGAAGAGCGACGTAGGCCGGACCGCTTCCGCTCAAGGCCGTCACAGCGTCCATGAGCTCTTCATCGACCTCAACGAAGGTCCCAAGCTTTCCCAGCACTTCTTCGATGATCCTGAGATCTTCGTCTGTTAGGTTAGGTCCCCTCGCGTAAGCCGTGAAACTCGCCTTCGCGATCAACCCGATGTTCGGCATTATCCGGGCGATCTTGGCCTTCGGGGCGAGGGAAGCGATCTTCGAGATGGGGATAGCGGCGGCGACCGAGATCAAGATCTTTCCATCCAACAGATCTGAGACTTCCTTCAAGACGGATTCCACCTTGTTGGGCTTAACCGCTAAGAAGACCAGCTCAGAGCTCGCAGCGACTTCCCTGTTATCCCTCGTCAACCTGACGCCGAGCTCCTCGAGATCCCTGATTCGGTCAATATTCCTCCTCGAAGCCGTAACCACGTATCCTTCAGATTCCGCGAGAACCCTGGCGATCGCGGACCCTATCTGCCCCGCTCCAATAACCCCTACCTTGAGCATCCCGGTCCCTTTCTTCTTCGTCGTAGATAACTTTTAGATGAGGCCTGCCTTCTCCAATATCTCGAGGGCTTCAACTCGACTCGGCTTAAACTTGTGGAGGATCGTGTAGCGGTTCGGCCTGATTTTCCAAGCCTCCACTATGGCCTCCACCATGATCTCCGACGGGATCCCGGCTTCGCTAAGTCTAATCGGGATGCCGGCCGCCTGAGAATACTTTCTCAGGGCCTCTAATCGGTATTTCTCCTCGGTCCACCAATTCGGGTTTCTCTCTTGGTGGTACGCCGCCATGGCTATCGCTCCGAGGGCGCATTGAATCCCATGCTTCAGCCTTTTCTCGGAGTTCATGTCGAGGTAGTGGCTTATGAGGTGCTCGCTTCCCGAAGCGGGTCTCGAAGACCCGACGATCATCATCGCCGCCCCCGAGTAGATCAAGGCCTCGGTCAAGGAGCTGAGCCTCTTCTCAGGATCCCTTTCCGAGGTAAGCGCCTTTATCACCAGGTCCACGGCCTTCATCACGAGCTCCTCAGCGTTCGTGCAGTAGGCTTCTCCGAGCTCGTCTCTACCGAGCTGCCAATCCTTGATTGAGACTAGTTTAGCCAAGATATCTCCGTAGCCTGAGGCGGCGAGCTCTCGGGGGGCGGAGGCCAGGATCTTCGGATCGATTAACGCGATCCTAGGGGACCTCGTTAAAACGCTTTTTCTCCGCTTCTGGGTGAAGAGCGACGCTATCGGGGAGACTATGCCATCGTGGGAGGGAGCGGTCGGAATCGATACGAAGCTCAACCC
>JAGGVM010000126.1 GCA_021157985.1 Nitrososphaerota archaeon
CGCTTCTACACGGCGGCGGACACGAGTTCGGCCTGAGATCGGGCACCGTGAATCTTCCCGGAGCAGTGGGATTCGCGGAGGCATGCAGGATAGCGGAGAGGGAGATGCCAATGGAGGCTGAAAGGCTCAGAAATCTCTGTGCCCGGTTAATCGAGGAAATCTGTGAAATCAAAGGAGCACACCTCACCGGACATCCCGAGAAAAGGCTTCCAACGATCGCGAGCTTCTGGCTGGAGTTCATTCGAGGAGAAGAATTGATCCTGGAATTGAATGAAAAGGGAATAGCGGCGTCCACCGGGTCGGCGTGTTCAGCTGGAAAGCTCGAACCCAGCCACGTATTGACCGCGATAGGGCTCAGCGAGGCTCAAGCCAGAAGTGGGCTTAGGCTCAGCATAGGTAGATGGACCGATGAGGAAAATGTTGAATACGTGGTGGAAAGCTTGCGGGAAATAGCGCGGCGGAGGGGTTGGAAGTGAAGGTAGTATCGCTTATCTCCGGGGGAATCGATTCACCCGTCTCTTCGTATCTCATGCTTAGGAAGGGAGCCGAAGTCGTTTACCTCCATTTCCATAGCTTCCCAATAGTCTCCAAGTCCAGCATCTACAAGGTAACTCAGCTCGTCAAAATACTCTCAAATTACCAGTCTCCCAGCACCTTATACCTCGCACCCATCGGCGAGATCCAAGCACGCCTCAGAACCAAAGTAGATCCGAGATACCTAGTCGTCATGTATAGGAGGATCATGCTGAGAATCGCCGAGAGAATAGCAGAAAAGGAGAAGGCGGATGCCCTAGTGACCGGTGAAAGCCTCGGGCAAGTCTCATCCCAAACCCTTCAGAACCTCCTAGTGATAGAAGAGGCGGCCTCGATCCCGGTTCTCAGGCCCTTGATCGGATTTGATAAAGAGGAGATCGTGGAGATCGCTAAGCGCATCGGGACCTATGAGATCTCGATAAGACCTCAAGAGGACTGCTGCACCCTCTTCGTCCCAAAGAGACAGGTATCAGCCGCCAAGCTCGATAAAGTCAAGAAGCTCGAGGAAGACCTGCCGATAATGGAATTCGTGGAAGAAGCAGTAAAGAAGGTTGAGAAAAAGATCATCGGATAGGATCGACTTTATTTCTTCCAGTAGATTTCCATGTAGCCGCAGCTCTCGCAGATCCTGAACTCAACCGAGGAATACTTTTGCAGCTCTTCCGGCAAGAACTTCTTAACCGAGAAGGGGCCGACGGTAGCGGAGAGAGATTTCTCGAAACCCATCATTTTTCCGCCGCATCTCGGACAAGTGACGCTCATGCGGGATCACCTAACCTCTAACATCATTTGCGCTCATTCTTTTGAATGTTTTTCTCGAGCTCTTCTAGGATCTTTTCATTAGCTTCGAGCGTTTCCTCGGCGATTTCCCTAACTTGCGGAGGAACGTACCCCTCCTTCACGAGCATGCTTCTCAAAGTCGTTATCATTCTCGGAGTATCGATTTTGAGCGGACACCGCTCTTTACATCGATAGCAGAGCGCGCAGGCATAGAGCATCGAGGTTATCCGCTCCTTGTTCCCTCCCGTGAAGTAGCTCCAAATAAGCCCTATTCCACCCGGGTACTTGTCTCCATAGTTTCCGGCGACCAGGGTGAATATCGGGCACTCAAACATGCACGCGCCGCATTTGAGGCAGTACAACGATTCTTTGAGAACCGGGTGCTTCGCCACCTCTATTCTACCGTTATCAACTAGCACCACGTGCATCTCCTTTGGTCCTTGAGCGCCGTAGGTGACCGTGTTCTCTATATCGCCGGTTTTGCTCGCGGAGAATATCATGTTAACGTACGATGGAGCCGGATACCCTATGAACCTCCACGTTGCTTCTAATACTGTTAAAGCGTCTCTCAGCTTCGGAACGATCTTCTCGACTCCCGTTACGGCGATGTACTTGGGAGGAAGCGCCGTCGATAACCTTATGTTGCTTTCGTTTTCTATCGTGAGAATGCTTCCCGAGTCAGCCGCCACGGCGTTCGCACCGCTGATACCCACATCCGCTTTAACCAGTTTATCTCGGAGGAACCGCCTCGCCGTTGCCACGAGCTTCGAAATATCAGGCTCAACCTCGACGCCGAGCTTTTCCTTGAATAATTTCGCAACCCGCTCCCTCGTCATATGGATGCTCGGATAAATTAGGTGGGTCGGCCTCTCCCCAGCCAGCTGAATTATGAGCTCGCCGAGATCCGTCTCCCAGACCTCGTTCCCTAATTCCTGGAGATATTCCCTGAGACCTATTTCCTCGGTCACCATCGACTTGGCTTTTACGACGAGCTTCCCCGATCCTACTAGGTCTCCGACTATCTCGTTCGCCTCTTTCGCCGTCTTAGCTAGGTAGCAGCTAGCCTTGTTTCTCTCGAAGCTTTCGCAGGCTTCTTCAACGAGCTCCTTGATATGGTTGATGGAGTATTCTTTGATTCTCCTGACCTCTTCAGCGAGCTGGAGAGAATCCGGAAAACTCTTGAAAACCTTTAGTATATTGACCCTGTAAGCCGTTACTGACCGCTTAACCGCTTCCGGGATATCGGTCTCGGAAGCTATCTTCACCAGTTCCTCTTTATATTTCGGGAAAAAGTCTTCAGGATCATCGTTCATGAAACCCACCTCACAGTTTTTAACAAGAGCTCGGAGATGTGAATCACTTCCACGTCCTTTACGTTTTCTTTCTCGAAAGCGTTTCGGAACGACCAAACCGCTCTAGCGCAGGGCGTGACCAAGACCTCGGGTTTATGGGCTTCAAAATCGAACCTCAGTTCTTCGACCAAGGCTCTGGAGTGAAGCTCCGGGAAAAGTATCTGCATCGAGCTCAACGCGCATGGAGACCAAGCCCACGGCGGACGAAGACCTATTTGCACGTCTGGATGAACCGTTTCCACGATCACGAGTCCGGGTATCATCTTGAGAAGAGCGAGTATCTTCTCGGCGTAGATTCCTTTCCCGAGCTTTCTCCCAATGCAGCACGGATAATGTAGATAAGCTTTCTTCGAGTATTCGTTGAACTCGGGTTTCCCGCGCTCCATGAACCAGTCGTATAGAAAGTTGGAAAAATCAGTGAAACGAACGGCTGGTTCTAATCCCATGCTCTCCAACCCAGCGTTCCACATGTAGATGACGCCGTCTAGGGGCGATGCAACGCAACAAGGGTTTATTTTTTTAAGTAGTTCATTGAATTTCTTCATCAGGGCGAGCGATTTCTCTGGATAGCCTAGTCCTGGGATCCATTCGAGACCAAATGGCTCCGGATCTAGGGTCATGTAGTTTATTCCTAGTTTGTTGAGAAGTTTCTTGGATGCTTCGTCGATTTCCTGCATTCCTATTTTTCTGAGATATGCGCTGCCGTAATATAGGACCTTATCCTCTTGTGACATCCTTTTTGATTTTCAAATTTTCAGCGTAAATAAGGGTTTTGCAACGATTATACTAAGGTCTTTGCGAGCGGCGCGGAGAGTGGAGAATTAGATCCTTATACCGCCGAGTACCAGGCTTAGCGAGAGATGAAGGTAGTTCTCGTAGTCTGTGACGGGCTCGGCGATAGGCCGACTAAGGCCTTGAACGGGTTGACACCTCTCCAAGCAGCCCGAGCGGAGACCTTTGATAGGATCGCGGCGGCCGGTGAATGCGGAATAATGGACGTGATCGCACCGGGTCAGCCTCCTGGAAGCGATACGGCTCACCTGGCGCTGTTCGGATACGATCCTTACAAGTATTACCCTGGGAGGGGGGCTTTCGAGGCGCTTGGCGTAGGCGTGGATCTCCGGCCAGGGGACGTAGCGTTCAGATGCAATCTCGGCACAATTAACGAGGAAGGAGTGGTCGTGGATAGGAGGGCTGGGAGGATAAGCAGTGACCAGGCGAGAATCCTCGCCGAGGCGTTGAACCAAATAGAGATCGAAAGCGTTGACGGAGTTAAAGCGATTTTCCGCCATTCATCAGAGCATCGAGGAGTCCTGATATTGAGAGGTAAGAATCTCTCCAGAATGGTTTCAGATGTCGATACGCATGAGACCGGTGTTAAGGTTCCGGATCCGAGGCCGCTTGACGACAGCGTCGAGGCGAGAAGAACAGCCGCCGCGCTTAAGGAATTCCTGGATAAAGCGAGAAAGATCCTGAGGGACCATCCGGTTAACCGCGAGCGCGTGAAGAAGGGTTTGAAGCCGGCGAACGTAGTTCTCCCGAGAGGCGCTGGAACCCTTCCGAATATTGATCCGATAACTAAGCGGTGGGGGATAAGGGCGGCGGCGATAGCTGGCGGAGGCCTCTACAAGGGAGTGGCAAAAGCCGTTGGATTTGATTTGATCGAGGTTCCGGGAGCGAATGGAACTGTTAATACGAACTTGAAAAGTAAGGTTGAGGCCGCTATCAAAGCACTTGAGGAATACGATCTAGTCTTCTTGCATATAAAGGCCACGGACTCGGTTAGCCACGACAAGAACCCGAGGAAGAAGGTCGAGGTAATCGAGTGGATTTCTAGAGAGCTCACACCGCTCGTCGACAAGGTCTCCGAGGAAGGATACTATTTGGCGATTACCGGGGATCATACCACGCCGAGCGAGCTCGGGGAGCATAAGGGAGACCCTGTTCCCATAGCTATAATGGGTCCCGCGGTTCGAAGAGATGACGTGAAGAAGTTCGATGAATTATCGTGTGCGAGGGGAGGTCTCTGCAGGATAAGAGGATTAGATCTAATGAGAATTCTCATGAACTACATCGGGAGGGTGCCGCTATTCGGGGAGTGACCTCATCTTCCTCAAATTCTCCATGACCTTTTTCTGCTTCTCCGATTCGAGCATCGCCCGTCGATCCAAGTATTCCTCCGCGCTCAACTTTTTTCTCGAGTAAGCATCGATTACGCTTTCGATTTTCTGATCTATGTTGTTTAAGCCCTCCCTCAGTTTTTGCTTGATTTCCCTCGCGTTCATGGCGCCGTCACTCGGCTCAGATCTTACATTAGGGTTTTATGATCTAAAATTCAATCGTTATAAGTCGGTTGAGATATTTTAAAGTTGCTGGTGAAAAATATGAAAGCACGATCCATGTGGATTTCAAAGTACAGAAGCGTCCTAGATAACGGAAGGGGACACAGCGTCGTGGTGGATCTCCCTCCATCCGATGGAGGCGAGGACACTGGCGCAACTGCTCTCGAGCTCGCGGTAATGGCCCTCGCAGGATGCGTGACGACGATCTTCAAGAAAGTCGCTGAGAAGAGGAAACTGGAGTACGCTGGATTGGAAGTCGAGATCGAGGCGGAGAAAGGCGAGAAAACGGTTGAGCGATGCAGGGCCAGGCTGACCATAAAGACGAACGCCTCAAAAGAAGAAGTCGAGAAGACCCTCCGGTTAACCGAGAACATATGCCCCGTGGGAATCTTGTTCGAGCAGGCGGGAGTGAAGACCGAGTGGGAGATACAGGTCGAAGCTCCCTAAAACACTCCCATATTTTTCCCGAATTTTTGAAGGAGATATCTTTGTTAAGATGTATTCATGGATTCATTTCATGAGGGAGAGGATTGGGATAGCCATAGGGGCGTCCAGCGACCCTCAGCCGAAGCCGACGGCGATTGAGAAAGCGAGGAAGTTTGCCGAGAGATTGTCTGAGTATAGAGATGAAGTGGTTTTGATAACGGGTGGAGATGGAGGATTGATGAGGATCGCCTCCGAGGAGTTCTCTAAGAGAGGTGGGGTCACGGTCGGGGTAATCCCGCTTGAAGACGAATCCCTAAGCGAAGGCCATCCCAGATATAACCCGTACAATACGATAGTTATCCGAAGCGGCGCGACGTTTCAGATGAGGAGTATACCGATCGTTAGGAGCTGTCGATCCATGGTGATACTCGGGGGAGGAGCTGGGACGATGATCGAAGCCTTCCTCGCGTACATCTATGGAAAACCCTTAATCGTCTTGAAGGGAACGGGTTATCCGTCGGATAGATTGGAGGACCTCTGCGTCGATGGATACCTCGATCATAGGAGGATCGTGAAATTGAGGTTCGTCGAGGACCCTGTTGCGGCGGCCGATCTCGCCTATGAGCTTGCCAAGGCTAGGTCTTGAATTGGACGTAGCATCCGATCGCGGTGAAGACTATTAGGAGGGTTAGCTGGATGATGGACGGTAAGTAGATGCCGCTTTGGGCGGCGATCTGGTTTAGCCCTGCTAGGAGTATTATGGATCCGAGGAAAGCGGTTCCAACTGTGAGGAGCTTGTTGAAGAGGATCACGACTATTATCAGCGCCGCGAGCGCGAAGAGAAGCGTGATCAAGAGGTCTCCTATGATCGGGCGAAGGATCAGAAATGTAGCTAACCCCGCCATTAACCCAGCTCCAAACGGCAGGAGATAATAGAATATCAACCCGACTATGATGAAGCCTGCAAGAGCCGCGAAGTAGATGTAGCTCGACGAGATGAAGAGGAATGCGACTCGGAGGGCGAGTAAGGCGCCTATCAGGCCTCCGAGGAGGAAGAAGACTATCTTAACGAGCTTTCTCCCGAGGAACATGAGGATGAGGCCGAGAGCGATTAAGATTACTCCGGACGCTGTTTCTGCAATTACCAGAGAACCTAATTCACCGATCAAGTTCAACCCTTAGAAGCTTCAGCCGGTATTAAGCCTTGCTGCTCTAATCCGTAATTACATTTCTTTATGGAATGGACAGGGTTACGAAGAGCCTGATGTAGATCGCCGTGGCCAGGAAGAAAGCTATCAAGGCCGTTGCCGCGAAGTCCGCGGGCCTCATCTTCAACTCCTTTAGGAATGTTCTTTTCTTGCTTGCTCCGAAGCATTTAACCTCCATGGCCTCTGCGAGCTCGTAGCTTCTCCTCAAGACGTTGACTATCAGGGGGACGAGTATTGGGATATACTTCTTGATCCTGCTCAGGGGGCTTCCCTTATCCAGCTCGAGACCTCGGGATCTCTGCGCATCCATTATCGTTTGAAGCTCTTCAGCGAGAACAGGTGTAAACCTTATCGCCGAGATCAAAGCGAAGGAATAGACGTACGGCACTCTGAGCTTCGTGAGCGTCA
>JAGGVM010000150.1 GCA_021157985.1 Nitrososphaerota archaeon
GAAGCGTCGCCGGACGTGTTCATGGAAGTGTATAAGGAGTATCGGTCGAGGATTCAGAGCGTTAACGCTAAGCGGATGGAGCTTATGAACAGCCTAGAGCAGCGGATGAACGAGCTCAACACGAGGCTCGAGCAGCTCAAGATAAGACACGAGGTCGGGGAGATATCGGATAGGCAGTACATCACGGATAAGCTCGCGATAGATAGAGAGCTCTCGAAGATCAAGCCGAAGCTCAACATGCTTCACAACGCCTTCGACGTGAAGCTCGCGGACATACCCGAATACGAGGAGAAGCTCAAGCGTTTCAGGGACGAGATCTCGGAGAAGGGTAAGTCGCTTGGATTGACGGAGGAGGACGTCGAGATGATCGTGGGAGACTTAGAGGAAACCCTGGAATCTCTCAAAGGGCTTCTCGAGTTGCATAAGAAGCTCAAGAAAGAGCTCGATAAGCTCGAGTTGAGATATAAGATCGGCGAGCTAACCGAGGAAGAATACAAAGCGGCGAAGCAGAAGATCGAGCGTCAGATGCAGCTCTACTAAAACATCATTAATCTTTATCTCGTGGCTACGACTCTAAAACGACATGGTTAGGGTAGTGGTTGTCGCTGTTCCAGGCGCTGGTAAATCGACTGTCTTAAAGAAGCTAGTGGAAAAGGTTCCAGGGCTCAAGGTCGTGAACTTCGGAGACTACATGTTCGAGGAGGCCAAGAAATCTTTAGGAATATCTGATCGAGATGAGATGAGGAAGAAAATCAAACCGACGGACTACAAATCTCTCCAGGAGAAAGCCGCCGAGGAAATAGCGAAGATAGAAGGCGATCTCATAATCGACACCCATGCCGCGATAAAGACTCCATTCGGTTACTATCCTGGCCTTCCCTCAAGGGTCGTGGAGATACTGCGGCCGGACGCGATAGCGGTCTTGGAGTTCAGGCCCGAAGACATCCTGCAGAGGAGGCTGAAGGATTTGAAGGGAGAAGAGGGAGTGAAGAGGACGAGGGAGATCGAGGCGGCTGAAGAGGTTCAGGAGCATCAGGAGATCGGGAAAGAGTTCGCGATCGCTGCCGCCAACCACATCTGCTGCTATTTCACCACCTTGAAGTTCCTAGAGCCTCAGAAATACCCATATCAACACGCGGAGGAAGCAGCAGCCGCATTAGCGGACTTGATCAAGAAATTAAAGGGAGAGCAGAGCTGAAGGAAAAATCAAAAACCTCTTCTCTTAATCTTTTCACCGCTTCCACTTTATCTTAGCCAGCGAAACGTAGACCGCTCCCAGCAGTATCCAAGCCGCAGTTAGGCCGAAGACCCAAGTCGAGATTGTGACTAAGGTCGCGTAGATCACCGGTATGAAGGCGGCGAGGATCAGCAGCACGATGAGGACCAGCTCGTTCAGTCCCTTCATCTTGCGGATAGCTTGACCGTTCCTGGTTTTAAAGTTTAGTCTCCGCGGGTTTTTCTCCCTCCTTATAGGCTTTTCTCGCCGTGGTTATGTAAGCCGTGTGAGCGTGCATCAAGTGCTCGGGCCTCGTCATCCCGCGCCTCACCCTAAGCGTTCGGAGAAGGATCTCCACGGTAGCGATCTCCGCGAACCCCTCCTCCCTCAACGCTTCAACCGTTTCGATCACCTGCTCGATCGTCGGGCTTATCGAAACCAAGGCTCCACCATCCCTCAGCGCTTTCTTGGCGTTGGCCACGGCCAGCCAGGGAGTAGGTATATCCAAGATCACGGCGTCAACCGATTCCTCCTCTATCTCCTCGGTGAGATCCCCGTGCTTGAGCTCGACGAATTCCCTGAGCCCGAGCTCCTCCAAGTGCTTGGCCGCCGCCTCTAAATGTCCTTCATCGACATCATAGCTGTACACTTTCCCCTGTGGGGCGACGTAGTAGGCGAGCATGGTCGTGAGAACTCCGGTTCCCGTCCCTCCCTCGACCACTCTGCTTCCGCATCTAACCCCGCTCATCAAAATTATGTAGCCGAGATCCTTCGGATAGACTATCTGAGTTATTCTCGGGAAGTTGAGGACGTGATCGAGGATCGTGGGCTTAGCCGCTACCCAGAGCGAACCCGTGTTCGTCCTGATCCTAGTGCCGTAAGGCTTCCCTATCAGCTCACCCAGATCCACGTAGCCCTCGCTGCTGTGGAACTGTTTTCCCCGCTTGACCTCGACCAAGTACTTTTTGCCCTTCTGAGTTATGAAGAGGACCTTGTCTCCCTCCGAGATCATCGACGCCTCTTCGAGCAAAATACCGCTCTTAAACATTCCTCAACCTAAATCTCCTTGAACGCTTATAACGCCGATTTCTCCTCTTAAGGACGTGGTCCGGGGAAAGCTCAGCAGAAGGCTTCTCATCCTATCGGGGTTGGCGTCGGCCGCCGCGGCCATAACCTACCTCGCGTCAATAAAGCTCGCTAAATATGAGCAAGAGCCTAAGACGAGTAGGTCAGAGGTGAGGCGATTGAAGCTCCCACCGCCCTCTCATAAGAGCTCGGTCTCCGTCGAGGAAGCGCTCACGCTCAGGAGAAGCATACGAGAATACGAGGCCAAGCCTCTAACCCTCAAACAGGTATCGCAGATCCTATGGGCAGCCCAAGGCATAACCCTCCCAAAATATGGGTTCAGAACAGCTCCCTCCGCGGGAGCCACCTACCCACTCGAAGTCTACCTCGTGGTGAAGAGGAAAGGAGTGCGAGACCTCGACCCCGGAGTATACCACTACCTACCGCATAGCCACGAACTGGAGCTGATTAGGACAGGCGACTACAGTAAGGAGTTGATGAAGGCGGCGCTCGACCAGGAATGGGTTGGAGCCGCGGCGGTAAACTTGGTGATAAACGCGGTATATGAGAGGACGACGAAGCACTACGGCGACCGGGGAGTGAGATACGTCTACATGGAGGTCGGCCACGTGGGGGAAAACGTTTACCTCCAATGCGTCAGCCTGGGCCTGGGATGCGTAGTCATAGGAGCGTTCTACGACGAAGAGGTTAAGCGGATAATAGGCGGAATAGGCGAACCACTCTACGTAATCCCGATAGGGGTTAAGCGGGGAGGCTGGGGAGTCGGCGCGGAAAGCCTATAAGAGGCTTAACCGTAATCGGATGCGGCGATGACGAATCAGAGTTATGCTGATCCGATGAAGTGAAGGCATTTGTCTGAGCCATTCCTCA
>JAGGVM010000013.1 GCA_021157985.1 Nitrososphaerota archaeon
AAGTTATCGTATCCAACGCCCCATCTTACAACGGCCTTAAGCCTCGGGAGCAATCTGAAGACCCGCTTATTGTAGATTAGGGTGGCCGCGGCTATCACGACGTCAACTTCTCCCAGCTTCTCCCTTATCTCACTATCCGGAGCATCCCTGGCTATCGATACTCGGATGAACTTAACGTCCTCCGATCCAGCGAGCTTAGCCGGATCCGTGTACAAGCCGAAGAACCTCAGATTAACCACGCCGATTACATGGCTCATGGGAGATCTATTGACCGATCCTAGTTATCGTTTTCTCTCGAAGAGGGTGGTCGGAAATCCTTTTAAATTGTTTTTTCATTAAAAACTTGGCTCTTCTCGGGGGGGAGAATCTGAGTGGCGAAGATGAAAGTGTTGGGGCGGCACATAATAGCGGAACTGCATGGATGCGACCCCGATCTATTGACGGATCTAGAGCGAACTGTTAAGATACTGCGAGAAGCCGTAAGAATCTCCGGAGCAACCTATCTCGGAGAGTTTCATAAAGTGTTCGAGCCGTGGGGAGGGCTATCCGCCATCGTTGCCCTCGCCGAATCCCACATCTCGATACATACTTGGCCAGAATACGGGTACGCTGCCGTCGACATCTTCACCTGCGGCGACGACGCAGACCCCTGGAAAGCATACGAGTACATAATCTCGGAGTACAAGCCTGAAAACGTGAACGTCACCGAGATAAAGCGGGGACTGATAAAAGAGGAGAAAGTCGTCCAGGAAGTGCCACAGAATGTACGTTAAGATCGCTGCCACCAAGTTCGTTCTAGAGTGGATCACCGAAAACCTCGCGTCGCTGTACGGGGTCGAGGACGTGGTTTACACGGGGAAAACGAAGTACCAGAAAGTGGACATAATCAAGACGAGCGAATTCGGGCTGGCCCTCCTCCTAGACGGACTGCTTCAATCAGCGGAAGTAGATGAATTCGTCTACCACGAAAGCCTCGTCCACCCGGCGATGATAGCTCACCCGAATCCGAAGCGCGTCCTGATAGTTGGAGGTGGAGAGGGCGCGACTGCTAGGGAGGTCGAGCGATACAAGAGCGTTGAGGAAGTTCAGATGGTGGACCTCGACGGGGAGCTCATCGAGATCGTTAAGAAGTATCTTCCCTGGTCTCAGGAGGGGTTCAAGGATCCGAGGTTGAAGCTCGTCATCGCGGAGGGGAGAAGCTATCTCTCGAGCCAGCCGGATGGATACTACGACGTCATAATAATGGATGCCACGGATCCCGCTGAGGACAGCTTGGCCATCCAGCTGTACACGAAGGAATTCTACGAGCTCGCTTACCGAAAGCTCTCGGAGAACGGGTTGATCGTAACCCACTCGGCGCCCTTGCTCATGAAAACCAGGCTGGTTCTCTCGGTCCTGGAGACTATGAAGTCTGTTTTCCCGAAGACAGGCCTATACGCTGTTTACATTAAGTCGCTTGAGGCGATGTGGAGCTTCGTCGTCGGATCGAAGGGGCCTCTGCCATCCGAGCTCTCCGGAGAGGAAGTCGACCGAAGGCTTAGGGAGCGCGGGGTTAAGGGGTTGAAGTTTTACTCTGGAGCGCTTCACGAGGCTGTTCACAGGCTCACCGACATCTATCTCGGCGTGTTCCGGGAGAAGGGCGAGGTCTTCACCGATAGCAAGTTCGCGAAGACCCTTAGAGAAGCAGCTGAAGAATGAAAGCCGGAGAAAAACTCCATAAACTTATTTTTTGCGAGAAGTCTTTTTTCGACGGGGAAAGATGCCCATCCACGGCCTTGAATGGTTGTTCATAACGCTTATAGTAATAGTCTTGGTCCTGACAGATCCGGAGAAGATCCCCCAGATAGCTAGAGCCCTCGCGCAAGCCAAGAAGGAATACGAGGAAGCGACCTCGACGGTCCAAGAATTCATAGAGGAAGTTCAGAAGGGCGCTGAGAACATGGGGGACAGCGATGAGACCCTGATCAAGCTCGCCAGAGAGCTCGGAATAGAGACCTATGGGAAGACGAGGGAGGAGATAAAGAACGAGATACTCAAAAAGGCAGGGAAAAGCGGGGAAAACCAAGAACCCGTAGAGCCTGAGAACGCCGCGGAAAAAACCGAGCCGAAAGCCGAATCCGCAGAGGAGGAAAGCGGCTAGGCCTCGTTTTATATTTAAATAATGAGCTTTCTCGCCTTACCTTGGCGAAGAATTTTGAGGAGGGAGACTGTTCTAACGGCGATCCTCGTAATCCTGCTGGCGTCCGCGGCTTATCCGGTTTCCGCTCAACAAGCATATAAAAGAACTATAGAGATAAGCCAATACGGGTTAGTCTACGTCCACGACGAAGTCCCGAGCACCGGAGATACCACGATCCTGAAGTTTCCGAGAAGCCTAGTCAAGAACCTAGTGAACTACGTCTCTCCGGAGGATCCAAAGCCCGAGCTCAAGGTCGAGAACGAGACTTTTTCCATAATTGTTCACTCGAAGCCCGGGGAGACCGTCCACCTAACCACCACGTTCCGAAACACCCTCCTCTGGAACCCCTACAAGCAGGAGTTCTTCCTCAAGCTGCCCATTTACCCGCTCGTGCCCGGGCTCGGAAAGGAACCGTTCACCCTAGTCGTCGAGCTTCCGAGCGATTCGTCGATCAAAAACGTCTCCCCGGAGGGATTAAACCAGACCGGTGGAACCACGCTCAATAAAACCTTCGAAGCCGACCTATCGGGAAATAAATTCGAGTACTTCTCGGTAACCTTTGCAAGCAGGTTCCTCACGCCCCTCGAGATATCCTCAGCGAAACTCGTCCTGAACCCGTTCTCCCGGGAAGCCGACCTAACCCTGGTTCTAAACAGCCTCGGCGGAAGGGCCCTCGGAAAGATCACGATAAATATCCCGGCCGGAAGCAAGGTTCTGAAAACCGCTGACTCGGTCGGAGAAATCTCAAACGGATACGATCCCGATCGAGGTGAACTAACCCTGAACCTCCGCCAATCACTTCAACCCGGCCAACGCGTCAGCCTCGAAATCTCCTTCAAGGCTCCCGAGAACTCCCAGCTAATCGAGATTGAGGATGGGAAAATCGCCGTCAAACCCATTCTACCGATGAACACGACCGCGTGGACCTATTACCTCGAGGTGATTTTAAGCGATGCTTCTCCGAAGTCCTGGAGCCCGGAACCCTATGAAATCCGCCGAGAATACCCGAACACGGTGATCATGAAATACAGGTTCACCCACGTCGATCCCTTCAACGTCGGAAACATGGCCGCGGAAATCGAGTTCACCCGCGAGTTCAGCCCGATCCCAGCACTCCCATACCTCTTCGCAATAGCCATCTTCGCGTTAGCATTCACCGCCGCGGTCTACGTGAAGAAGCCCGCGAGGGCTGCTGCGGAGAAAAAGGTTTCGAAAGACGTTCTTGACGAAGCCCAAGGACTCGTCTCAGCGTACCAGATCATCATCGACTTGGTTAGAACCGGGAAGATCTTCGAGAAGGGTAAGGCCAGGAGCCTGATACTTCAGGCCAGAGCTGAGGCGAGGAGAAGCGGAGAGAGGGTTAGGAAGCTTGCGAGAGAAATGAGGCGGGAGAAGCCTGAGATCGAACGGGAGATCGCTAAGCTTGAGGAGAGCTGTAGAAAGCTTGAGAGAGTTCTCGAGCAAGCGTGGGAACTCGCTTACCCATATCTCTCGGGAACCCTATCGAGGAAGAAGTTCGAGGAGAGATTAAACCGCTACTACGACGATCTTAAGAAGGCTTACGGAGAGTTCGCCGACAGCTTCGAAGATCTCAGGGAGAAAGCTGCTTAACCTCCTTCAAAATCTTCTCAACCACCTTGAACGGGTCCTCCATAAAAGACCTTAACTTCTCGGCCTTCGATCTCCATTCCTCCTCCACTGCTTCAAGTCTACCTAAAAATCGTCCGACAACCTTACCGACTTCTCTCAGATCTTTTAGGTGAACCACGAGACCCTCCTTCTCGAGAAATCTGAGAACCGTTGGAAGCCTCCCCGGGTAAATCGATATCGTGGGCACGCCGAGAAGGGCTGCTTCCTGAGTCATCGTTCCTCCTCCGCCCACGAAAATCGCCGAGTAATAGACTATAGAGGGGCCTGGGAAAAGCCTATCGGTGATCAAGGCGTTTTCCTCTCCAAGTATTTTCTCCGCGGCCTTGAGCTGTTCGGGATACCTGCAAGATACGACGAGCTTTAATCCGCCTAGGGAGCTGAGAAGCGGGCGCAGCCGTTCCAGATACTCTTCATCGCGTAGAGAGAGATAAGACGCTGCGGTCTCGGGGAGCCTCAGGAAAACGTATTGCTTCTTCTCCAATCCGAGCTCTCTCAGTATGTTTTCTCCCGGCTTATAGTCCTTCAGCCAGAAGACGGGATCCAATGCGCGATAAAACAGTATCCTATCGGGCTGGGCACCCGCTTTAATCCATTCATCCTTAGGAATTATCCAAGGAGTTAAGATTCTCGCGGAGAGCGGGGCGGCGAGCGGGTTTACCGGTGAATGAGGTGTATCCGATATCAGGATGTGCGGGATCCTCAGGCCGTAGCATATCCGAGATGCTTCCGGGGACCCGCTTGAGAAGCAGAGATCAGGAGCCTCCGAGACCGCAGCGTCTAAGAGGACCGCCATCCGCTTAATGCTCGCCCTCAGCTTTCCCTCGAGGCTTCTTCCACCCCACTCGCCGACCCTGAGAATCCGCCATTTCTTGAAGACGCTGTCTATGAGGTCATCCAGTTGAACGTATTTCCTCGACGTGATCCAAGGCTCATGGCCCATGGATTTTAAATGCTCCGCGATGCTTGTGAAGAGGAAGAGCTGTTTAGGGGATAGAGCGTCTAACCAGATCTTCATGCTTTTTACTCCATCTTCTGCGGGTTAATCGACTCGAACTCCCCATAAGTGTTGTCAACATCGAGATCCGGGTTCAGGAGAAGCCTCGCCTCGACCTCGTCCGCGAACTCTATCGCCAACCGCCTATCTAGGGTGATGTGAGCGTCTATGAGATCCAGCGGAAACGGCAAGCCTGTGGCGGGATTCGACCACTTCATGAAATAGGATAAAACGAGGTCCACGTCAACCCCCGTTCCGAACTCTATACATGCCGGGGGAGCGTATCGCGAAAGCCTCGCATAAACCCTCTTCGTGCCTATGACATCTTTGAAGACCGCTTCTTTCTCGACTTCGGACGCGTTAGATGGGGCCAGGTCCGTGACTATCTGAAGCCTCAGCTTTCCATCGACGTATTCTAGGGCCTTCTCAACTCGCTCGAGTCCGGATAAGTTTTTCACTTTTCCCTCGACTTCGTGGAACCATCCCTTGAGCGCGCTGTAATGTAGGAAACGCCACTTGCTTCCCGTTAGGTCGTCGTAGTCGAAGTATTCGCCGGACTTCATCAAAGCTCTCAAAATCGCCTTATCATTCCTGTTCAAGGCTTCATCGAGTCTCCAGCTCCTCGAGATGAGCCAGCCATCAATAGCGGAGGTCCTGATCCTCTTTATCACGGCCACGGCTTTCCCAGACCGCTTCAGCTCCCGGCTCATAGCGTAGATCTCGTTGACAAGCTCCTCACCCGATTTTACGCCATCGATCTCGGTTCCCTCGAGGCCCAGCTCCGCGAAACGCTTCCCCTTTATCTCGCTGCATCTCGCCCTGAACCCGTAGAAGGATCCGTCGATTATCATGAGGTCAACGCCGTATTTCTTCATGCATCTGAGGGCCAATCTCCTTTCGAGTAGGGTGGAGAGGAGGGCGAGTATCTTCTTCGTGTGCAGGGGGCTTCCGGTTTGAGGCGACATTATGTAGCCTGCTTCCATCGCCTCGTCGTCTTCATCCGAGATTATCTCATTTCCATCGAAGACCATGTAGCTCGCCGCGTAAACGCCTATCCTGAAGCCGATCCGCTCGCTGAGCCTGGGGGAAATCGATCCATCGACTACGCCGACCCTTATCGAGTCATCGAAATCTCCTAGTATCTTCCTGAAGCACAGCAGCTTCCTCAAGCCCGCGAGCTTCGACTCCTCGGCCTTCAAGTTCTCCGAGATCCTCTTCGAAGCGTATTCGGCTAGCTCGAAGAACGACTCTTGAAGCTTGGGCGGAAGCTTTGAGAAGGCGCTTTCCTCGCTCGGCTCGGCCACGTGAGGCACCCGAAGGCTACTTGTTAGGTGTCTGTGATAAAAGTTTACTCGGTTTTCCTTCTCATGGGAGGCCGGGCTTTGAGATAGCTTTTCTTCTTGGTTTTGGCCAGGATCTCGGCTTCGGGTATCTCGGAGACTGCTTTCCCGGTGAGGTTCAGCTCCACGATCACTTCCTCGGGCGTGTATCTAACGTCGAAGCCGAGCTTCTTGCAGAGCTCGATCATCCTCGTGTTCTCGGGCATTACGACCCCGTAGATCGTTTCCAACCCCTTCTCATCCGCGATCTCGATTAACACGTCGATGAGCTTCGTTCCCAACCCCTTTCCCTGGAAGTCGTCGGCGACCACGACCGCGAACTCTCCACGCTTTCTGCTGGGATCCATTATCAGCCTTCCAACCCCGACGTTCCTCCGCTTTCCATTTGGATCCGTGTACTCGGCTATTATCGCCATCTCTCGGTCATAGTCGATGTTGCAGAACCTCACGAGCATGTCGTGGGTTATCTCCTTGATCACCTGGAAGAACCTGAACCTCTTCGTCTCCTCTGATAGGCCTCTTATGAGCTCCGCTTCGAGGGGCTCGTCCTCGGGCCTAATAGGCCTCAATAACACCTCCGTCCCATCCTTCAACCTATAGGGCGTGATGTACTTAGTCGGATAAGGCATGATGACTAGATTTGAGTAGGGCGGGATCTTCTTTTCAGCGGCTTCCGGGTCCAAGATTATCCGGACGTCAACGGCGTAGAATGAGTCGTCTGACGCGATGAGCGGGTTTATGTCGACCTCACGTATCTCCGGGAAGTCGACGATCATGTTCGAGAACCTTACCAAGATTTCCTCGAGCTTGGCCAAGTTCACCGGCGGCTTATTCCTATACCCCGACTTCAGGATGCGGTAGATCTTCGTCTCCTCCATGATCCTCCTCGCTAAGACCTGGTTAAGCGGTGGGAGGCCTATTGCATAATCCTTGAATAACTCGACGCCGACCCCTCCTGCCCCGAACAAGATCACCGAGCCGAAGATCGGATCCTTCTTAGACCCAAGTATGAGCTCGTAATCGCTTTTCGCGACCATTTTCTGGACATAAACTCCCTCGATCCGCGCATCCGGCTTCTTCTGCTTGACCTCGTTTAGAAGCTTGTTGAACGCCTCTCTTAGCTCGGACTCTCCCTTGACTCCTAAGACGACGCCGTTGACGTCGGTTTTATGGATGATGTCGGGTGAGATTATCTTGAGAACGACAGGGTATCCTATCTTCGATGCGATCATGAGCGCCTCTCCCACGCTTCTCGCGAGCCCTCCCTCCGGAACAGGGATCCCGTAAACCCTCAGGAACCTCTCCGCCTCGTCCTCGGTCAAGACCTCCCGCTTCTCCCTCAAAGCCCTCCTTATCAAAACCTTGAGATGCGCTTTCGGCGGAGCGAGCTCGACTGCGATCTCATGCGGGGTTTCGTATAGGAGCTCGAGGTTCCGCTTATACTTGTACATGAACATGTAGGTTTTCACTGCTTCCTCGGGAGTCTCATAACATGGGATGCTGTTCCGATAGAAGATCTTCCTAGCCTCCTCTATCTTCTCTCCGCCTCCCATCACGACCCCGAGCACAGGCTTAACTTTCTCCAGCGCCAAATCTACCACGGCCTCCGCGAACTCCTTGGGCTCAGCAGCTCCCTGCGGAGTATAGATCACGATTACCCCGTCGACGTTCGGATCGCTTAGACAAGCTTTTAGGGCTTCTATGTAACGCTTGACGTCGGCGTCTCCTATCACGTCTATCGGGTTACCCTTGCTCCAGTGCGGTGGGAGAACCGAGTTAAGGGATTCGATCGTCTCCTCGGAGAGCTTCGCGAGCTCCCCTCCATAGTCCACGACCGCGTCCGCCGCGATAACGCCCGGTCCGCCCGCGTTAGTCACGATCGCGAGCCTCGGCCCAGCTGGGAGGTACCTAGAATCGAGTACTCCTGCGCAGTTGAATAAGTCGCCTATTTCGTCTACGCGGATTGCTCCAACCCTCTTGAAAGCCGCGTCATAAACCTCGAAGCTTCCGACCATCGATCCCGTGTGCGATCTCGCGGCCCTGGCTCCTGCCTCGTGTTTTCCGGGTTTGAGGATTATTATCGGCTTTGTTCTCGCGAAACCCCTGGCGGCGCTCATGAACTTCCTGGCCCTGTTTATATCCTCTATTCCCTCCATGTAGATCAGGATGCTCTTCGTGTTGGGGTCCTCTCCAAGGTAATCTATCAGGTCGCCGAAATCGATATCGAGCATCGACCCCAAGGAGATGAACATGCTGAACCCTATATGAGATGCAACCGCCCAGTCGAGTATCGCTGATCCGAGCGCCCCGCTCTGAGAAATGAAAGCTATCTGCCCGGGCTCAGGCATCTTCCTCAGGAAAGTCGCGTTGAGCTTGAGATGAGGCCTGATGAAGCCGAAGCAATTCGGCCCGAGCACTCTCAAATTATATTTCTTCCTTATGTCATCAATCTTCTTCTCGAGCTTTCTTCCCTCTTCACCTACCTCGCGGAACCCAGCCGAAATTATTATCACCCCATCGACCCCGGCTTCCCCACATTCCTCCACGACCTTTGGGACTATTTTCGCGGGGACGGCGATTATTGCGAGGTCGACGTGTTTAGGCACGTCCTTGATGCTCGGGTAGGATTTCAATCCGAGAACCGTCTTCCTATTCGGGTTCACGGGGAAGATTTCCCGCTGATCCTTCCCCTCTAAGAGGTTCTCCATTATCGCCCTGCCGACGGATCCCTCGCGCTCGGTCGCCCCTATCACCGCCACCGTCTCCGGATCGAACATCCGCTCAATACTCCCCATAGCAGAACCCCGATCCAATAATTGAGATGCCTAGTTATTAGTCATTTGCCGTTATAGCAGGCTTAAAGAGGAGATTATCGAGTTGATGTGTCTCGGCCATTGCCGTAAAAGCCTTATCCAATTGTCTCAGAAAAGCTACTCCCTGGCCTGCTTGTCTATTTGAAAGCTTATGAGAAGTGGAGTAGGCGAGGGGTTCATCCTGCCGAGGAAGTAGAAGTGGCCTTCGGGTAGGGTTAGTAGGGTTTCGGGCGAGATGTAGTAGGATGCTGCGAGCTTCTGGGCTTCCTCGAAGTCAAGGGGATGGATTCTCCCTATGAACTGGGTGTTAAGGTTCCTCCTGACCGCGGCGTTCAGCCCTATTTCCCCGGCCATTCCCTGAGATAAGATCACTATCGATAGTCCATAGCTCCTTCCAAGGGCGCATAGCTCGATTATTAGATCCGTGGTGTCTCGCTCGAGTCCCCGAGGCTGCCAGGGAGCGTACTGCGGCCCCTCATCGATCACTAAGGCGACGTCAAGCCTCTGCTTCCGCTCCATTAGCCTCTTCAGGTATCTCGCGATCGAATAGAAGACGGCGAGCTTCTGCTCTTTCTCTCCCTTGCTCATATCGACGACCACCAATCCCTTATCCTTAGCTTGAGTAAGGATTTGCCAAGGCTCGATCGTCCCTAAGAAACGCTCTACTTCCTCTTCGGTTATCAGCTCGAAGGCCGCGTCGAGCCTGTTCTGCCAGAACAAGCTCATTTCCCTCCCCTTCGACCCCGTGGATGCTTGCTGTTGGAGGATTGACTTGGCCTGCATGTAGATAAGCTCTCTGGCCTCTTGCGGAGGCTTCCCTCGCCACTCGGTGGTTCTCAGCGCTCGCTCGACCGCGGCGGAGACGGGGTTATCTTCTCTGCCCAAGTATCCGAAGTTCTTTGTGAGGTGATTGAAGTAGCGGATCACGGTGCTGTTGTCGACTTTTATGCTATCGAGGGGGATCGTGTTATCGAAATAGGGCGCGTAATCGCTCCCCTTCCAGTCCATGACTATTATGCTGTAGCCCGCTCTTCTGAGCAGGGGGATTACCTCGTATCTCGCGAGATAGCTTTTACCCGACCCCGTGACCCCGAAGATGCCTATGTGATAGTTGATGTACTGCTTTAGGACGGGGACCTTCCATCTAGGCTCGGCCCAGTAATGGCCTATTTTTAGATCCGATTTTCCCAGATATTTCATGGGGTCGTCTTCGTGGGTGAACATCTCCACGATGGAGGTCGGCGCGATTATGAACTTGTTCTGCTGGATCCCGTCCGCTCCCACGGCGCCTATTATCTCGAGGTTGAAGATGTAGAACTCCTTGACGCTGCTCGGAACCTTACCGGTCTTGGCGTAAGCCACGCCCGGAGAGAAACTCGAGGTCTTAACGTTCTCGTTCAAACCCTTTCCTCCCCTGCACACCGCCAGCACGTCTCCGCCGTTCCTATTTCTTATTATGACGAGGCTCTCGTTCTTCACGACCTTCTCCATCCCGTCATAGAGTATGACCGAGGCCCTGGACTCGCTCGCCCCGCTCGAAACGACGCCTACGGGTATCGGCAGCTCAAACCACCCCTTTTCCGCAATCAAAAAAGACCATCCGGATATATAACGTTGGCAGGGGTCTCCGAATATGGGTTATGACCCCGTCATTTCACCTAATATCCTTCTGTGGATTTCGTCGTTATATTCTCGATACTTCAATATTATTTGACACCACTTCTTCTCAGGGCAATAGCCGAGCAGTTTGCACCGCTCGCCCATCAGGCTCGCTATTCCGGGGGCAACGTCCTCTATTTTCCTCCAAATCGCGTAGGCTGTGGCCCGCTCCTCCCACTGAGCATAACTACAAGTCCTCATCGCGACATAGCCCTGCGGCCACAGAAGATTGAAAGCATTATAGTTTCGAATCACGTTGATCTTGACGGCTTGAGGGAGAAGATAAACAGCATCCGACCTCGCGGCCCCCGAGTCCATTAGCGATTCATAATATCCCGCCAGAGCCTCAATGACTTCCTCAAATCTCTTCGTCAACTTTTCCGAATTCCGTATTTTAGGAGGGATTATGATCGATTTTCTCGGATCTGATAGCCATCGGTCGGCTGCCCTGTAAATGGATTCGACGGCGGTCGGAACCGTCCTATGTCT
>JAGGVM010000015.1 GCA_021157985.1 Nitrososphaerota archaeon
AGGTTCGTCGCGTTAACGTATGCCTCTATCTCGGGGACCTCATAGACTATGCTCAGGGATATGTTATTCGATCGAGATGCCTTGAAAACTCCTAGATCACCGCCTCTGGGAGCGTACTCAGCGTATAGCTCGACCCCCCGTCGAAACAGATATGGAATTTTTACGGATCCCTTAAAGACCCCGTACCCCACAGTATAGAAGACTCCAACGGGTTTCCCATCCAGATAGATCGAGACCTCGCGGCCTACGAGGCCCGAGCCGTTAACCGCGCGCAATACGCCGCCGACCTCTACAGCCGATCCTGCCTCTACCTCGGTATCGTTCACCCATATCGTTAGCTCGGTTTCGATCAGCTTCTCCGACCTAAGCCTCTTAAGCTCCTGGGAAAGCGAGGCCAGTCTATCCCTATATTTCTCGATCAAGCCGTCGAGATCCTCGATCTTTTCAGATAGTTTCGGAAGCGGAACCCCCAAGGCCCTTGAAAACTCTCGAACGGACTCCCAGAGTTCTTTTTGGATCAACTCTGCCTCGGCCAGGGATCGCCCCGCTTGCTCCAAGTCTTTCTCAGCATCTCTTAGAAGCGTTTTCGATATCGCATCCCCGGCTTCCTTCAAGTGGCTGAGGGTTTCGTTAAGCTTTTTGAGCTCTCGGTCGAGAAGCTCGTTGAACCTGTTGTAGATGTATTTGACGTTCTCGGGGACGTATATCTTCAGGAGACTCTTCAGGTTCTCGGATGCGGCCGTGAAGTTCTCTGACGAAGCCGAGGCGACCACCAATCCATAGAGCTCGAGCAAGCCGAGCTTGCTTGGAGGCTCGGGCTGAACATCCTCCGGGTTTACGTGTCTTGGTAGAGATGAGGCTGGAATCGAGGCGAGTAGGGCCGCTGCGATCACGAGGACCAAGAGCCTGTTCATGTCAGGAGTATCTCCGCCACCCTGAATCCCACTATCAAGAAGAACACGGCTAACAGGGCTCCTGCCAAGAAGTCTCTCGTCCTCCTCCTAGGCCTGATCACCGCGAGCGAGACGAAGTACTCGAGCGTGAAGATGCTCACGTATGCGTCCAGCCTGCTTTCGCCTAGAGCCGCGAGAACCGGAACGGTCACCGCGATCATCGCTCCTAGAACTAGGTTGAAGAGCGCGTTCTTGTTCAAGTCGGCCTCACCTCCAAGACGATTACCTTTGATCCAGGCTCCTCGAGCTCGTCCACGACCCGAGTCGGCCCCAAGAGATTAGCGGCTATGCACGCGGCTATGCTGGCCTCGAGGGATCCGAAGACCTGCTTGAAGCGCCAGGCCGATACATGAGACTTAACACTCCTCAGCCTAATCGTTATGAATCCATCCGTCACCACCTCGATCGAGTCAGCTAACTCCGTCAAGTCTATCATCACATAGCCGACCGCGGATTCGAAGCTCATGCTCGAGATCTCCGGCGACCTAACGAGCTCTGATGCAGGCGGCACTAAAACCAAGTAACGCGATCCATCATCCCTGTGAATCAATCCCTGCGGAGCTTGCTCCGAGCGCGGGGGACCATGATCTCCTCCAAGCGGGACGTAGACGTATACTCGGCCGTCGACCGCTCGTACATAGTATCCTTTCTCGGATACCTTGAACTCCTCTAGGATAGCTTCCAAGCTCGAGATAGATCCCTCGAGCATCGCCCTAATGGCCTGCGGTGGAACTACTCGAATCGGGGTTAGGAGCATGGATGCCGCGAGGATCGCGAGGCCTATTCCCAGCGCGGTCAAGGGAACGCTTCCTAGGATTAGGAATGAAGCTGCCGCGAAGGGGACGGAGAAGCCGAGCAAGCCCGCCGCGAATAGGTAGAACTTCTCCAAGGCTTTTCTCTACCCTCCCCTCTCAACTCCCGAGACGAGTTGGAGCTTCATGATCGAGTATTTTCTCGCCGCAGCGCCTGCGGCCAACGCGACCGTCAATAGGGAAAGCGATGCGAAGATCGGGTTTAACCTTATTCCCCATGGAGTGTAGTTGAGGATTAGGCCGACGAGCGGGACTAGGGCGAGGCTGAGTCCTATCGATAAAGCGAGCCTCTCGAGCTGAGAGAGATCCGATGGCTTCGGGTATAGGAGCTCTATCAAGGCCGCTCCGGGGAGATATAGGACGAAGAGCGAGCCGAACACGTACCTTAGATAAGTGAATGGTGGGATGCGTGGAGCGGCGTAGATCAAGAGAAAGGTGGCCACGACCGAGGATGCCAGAAGCCAGAACCAGACGACGTGGCTGCTGATGAAATATCTGGGAAGCGAGCTGGGGGGATCCGGGTCGATGAAGTGGAGATAACCGAGGTCTTTGAGCCTGTACAAGAGCCTAGCAGCCTCGTGCTCGGCCACTCCCAGCCTCTTCGCCGATAAAGCGACGAGCTCGCCGACGCTTCTCCCGCTGTTTCTCTCAGCCAGCTTGAGAATCGTTTTGAGCATCTTATCTAGTTTCACGGAATTTGAGGAGACGTCACGTTCAACCATAATTGAACCCACCTCCCGTAATAGCTCACGCTTCTGTTCTCCGGGTCGTAGACCCACATCTCGAAGATGAGCCTCGCGTTCGTATACGGCTTCGGGATCTTTATCGATACGGGAATCGTCGCGTTCTCTCCATGAGGCAGTATGACCTCGTAGGTGTCGAGTATCGGGGCACTGGCTGAAACGTTCTCGTTTATCACCGTCGACTTGTTACCGAGCTTAGCGTAGATCACATAATACATGACACGGCCTTCGTGGTTGTCGACGAATAGGTATAGGTTTATCGTCTGATTCGCGAGAACCTCCTTCGGGTAGTCACCTATCTTCTTCTCAGGGCCTAGGAGACCTAGGGCTGAGAACGGTTCGACGACTCTACCGGATGTCGCTAGCTGCGCTACAGCGAAGACCCCGGCGACGATTATTATCGCTAATACGACCGCTTTCACCTCATCGTCTATCACGTTTCCCAGCCTCCCGACCGCTTCTCCCGGATACCTCGACTATCCACCGAGACCTGATCCTAAGCCACGTTCCCCAGAAAATCCTTGGACCATAGTAGTAGGTGAAGAAGACGGAGACCGCTATCAAAGAAGCCGCGGAAGCTATTTCGACGTTCCTCCAGAAAATTCTTTTCTGACCGGTCTCGATGAGAAGTGGGATGCTCGAGTTAACCTCGTTGACCAGCTTCTCCGCCTCCGCTAAGAGAAGGCTTCCGTTCTCCGGGTTCTCCCTCGCCTGCCTCGCGAGCTCCAAGGCTTTTTCGAGCTTTAGCGCCGCGTCGTGGACGTCTGCTCCCGCCTTCTCCGCCTCCGCCAGCCTCGAATACACGTTTTTTATCGAATCCTCTATCGAAGCTCCATGGCAGATAGATGACTCTATCAGCGCCGAGATCAGGGCCAGCAACAGCAGATAGCTTAATAGCCGTCTCATCAACTCTTTTCCAGCCGCTTAGATACAGCCGTAAACCTTTAAGCTTTTTCAGAGAATTTTTCTTATAAAATTATCCAAGATCTCAGCGTATCTCACCACGGCCACCGTAACCCGCCCAACGAACCTGAGCCTGCCCAAGATCTCTCGGAGATTGACGTAATCCCTTTCGTCGAGAGCCCTCGACAAACCGATCAACGAGACGTAGAATAGGAGGAAAAGAGCCGCGCCGGCTAAAAGCGAGGCGAGGTCTCCGAGGAAGGACGTTGCCGCGTAAGCTGCGATTGCCGAGAGAACCGATCCGAGGTAAATCTTCGCGATTCGATTGAATCCGAACTGGAGTTTCTCTTTTCTCGCTAGGAAGAAGGCGGCGTAGGCTGCTGCGGCCAGGTTGGCGGCCGTGAACGCCATTATCACCCCGATCACGTTGAAGAAGTAGGCGAGGAGAGGGGAGAGAGGCAGGACCATTACGAGCCTCACGAGGTTCACTAGCAGGGTTTTCTTCGGAAGCCCAACCCCGTTGAAGTAGCTTACGCCGACCGAGATGAAGGGATAGATCGAGTAGAGGGCGGCATAGAGGGCGAGGTAGGAAATTGCGTGATGGAATCCGGCTCCATAGATGAGGTTAACTAATTGCCGTGAGAAAGCCGATACGAAGAGAGCCGTCGGGGCGACCAATAGAATGCTATATCGGAGGGCGAGCTCGAACACCCTCGGCAAATTCTCCTTGTTCGTGGCCTCCACCTTGGAGAACGAGGGATAGAGAACCGTGGCGATGGGAGTCATCACGAGGAGGGTTATCGTGGAGAGGTTCACGGCCGCGGCGTAGGAGCCTATCTCGATATTAGACGCGAAATTGGCTAGGACCAGGTTATTGTACTGAGAGACCGTGACCAAGATTATCGTTGAGGCGTAGAGGGGAAGACCGTAGGAGATCAAGGGCTTAATGAGCGTGAAGGCGGAGCCCTCATCGTCGAGCACGTTCCGGGAACGTATCCGAGTCAAGAGAAAACCGATCGCCAAGCCGATGACCGCCGCGACCGCATAACCTGAGACATGACCGAAGACCGCTCCCCATACGCCGAACCCGAGGGCCAGGAGAGCGATTATCAACGAGACCTTGATCACAGCTTGGAGGGTGGCGAGCGCTCCGGCGAGGGATGCCCGTCCCAACCCTATGAAAAGGTTTGAGCAGAGGGTGTAGATCGTCTGGGAGAGTATGAGGAAGGAGGAGAGCTTGAGCATGGGGGCGAGGTAAGGCCTGTTCAACGCGATCGAAGCGAGCAGATCCGATGAAAAATACACTACGGCCGTCGCCGCGGATCCCAGCGCGATCTTGAAGATCAACGAGGCCTTGAAGATCTCTCTTATCCTATGATACAGTTTCTTCGACTCGTATTCTGATAGATACTTTATCAATGATTGATCTATTCCGAGGCTCGTGAAGAGGACTAGGAAAGATGGGATGACGAGGGAAAGCGAGTAGAGCCCGTATCCGTCGGAGCCTAGGAGCCTTGCGATCACGATCGAGCCTATTGCCAGAATCGCAGTTGACGCGGTGTTTCCTATGAAGAAGCCGTAGCCCTCTCTCGCGGCCTCCGATCCAAGCTTCCAAAGATCAGAGCCCTCAGAAGTCATCAGAGACCTCCCGGTGAATGGAAAGCCGCGCTTAGTGCGCGATTAGTTTGGTTCAGTTCTGTGGCCCCCTCGTCATGGCCTTGAATAGGCTCCGCGAAGGACGTGGTCATCATCCCCGCCGATTTCGTGAAGGCTCCGGGCTTTGAGTTTTTAGATCGCGAGCTTCTCGGCGAGGTCGAATAGGTCTAGGTTTAAGGGTTTCTGCCTCGTGCATACTTCTCTCAGGTCTGTTGCAGTTATCTCGTCTTTCTGGATCCCGACCAGCTTGTTTCCGACTCCGTCGAGTAGGAGCTGGATCGCCTTCTCCGCGAAGAGGTTTGCTAGAAGTCTGCTTCGAGCGGTTGGGCTTCCCCCGCGTTGGACGTATCCGAGGACGCTTACCCTCACCTCGGTTTTCACGTTCCTTTCTATGTCTTCCGCGAGCTTCCTGGTCTCCCCTATTCCCTCAGCCGCCACGATTATGCTCGACCGCTTACCCTTCGCCGCGTTCTCCCTCAACGTCTCGTAGATCTTCTCGCGGTCATACTTCACCTCGGGAACTAGGATTATCTCGGCTCCAGCGGTTAAGCCTACCTCGACGGCCAGGAACCCGCGCTTCCTACCCATCACCTCGACTATGAACGTTCTCTCATGGCTCATGGCCGTGTCCCTTATCTTGTTTATCTCGAGTAGAGCGGTGTTGACCGCGGTATCGAATCCTATCGTTTCATCGGTTCCGTAGACGTCGTTATCGATCGACGCGGGTAAGACCACGAGATGAGCGTCTGTGTATTTGCTGAGCTCGTATGCTCCCCTTGCAGATCCGTCACCACCTATGACAACCATTGCGTCGACGTCGTTCTCGGCGAGGATCTCAGCGGCCTTCCTCAACCCCTCCTCAGTCCTGAACTCCGCGCACCTAGCGGTCTTCAATACCGTTCCCCCGAGATGTATTATCCCGCCGACCGCCCTCGAGTCGAGCTTCATGTACTGATTGTTGAGGACGCCCTCCCAGCCTCTCTCGAACCCTATTACCTCGACCCCGTTTCCAACCGCGAGCCTCGTAACGGCCCGGATCGCGGCGTTCATTCCGGGAGCGTCTCCGCCGCTCGTAACTATAGCTAGTTTCTTCACGTCGAGCACCTC
>JAGGVM010000074.1 GCA_021157985.1 Nitrososphaerota archaeon
TCCGAAACCAAGGATCCAACATCGCCCAAGGTAAGGGCCACGACCTCGGATCCCAGCTCCATTAGCTTTTCGATCATCGCCTCGGCTTCGCGTTCACCCGTCAAGACTTCGGCTTCCCTCCTCGAGACCCGGAGAACCCAAAGACCTGGAAAAGATACATCAAGTTTTCTGAGAACGATCGATCCACCCCACCTAAGGCTCCTCATTATTCCCTGAGGATCTAATAAGACATGTCCATGCCTTCTAATAAGCGAGGTGATCTCGGAAGGAGTTATCTCGAAGGCGACCGGCCCGAGGTAAACAGCGTCGCCGGCAACGTTGCCCAGCTTCAGGTCTCCGGCCCTTGAAAGCATCCTGAGAACTCGTTCGCCGTTCAGATACTTTAACTGGAAGAAAGTGCTCTTAACCGTTGAATCCGTTGAGACCCGGGAGACGTCTACGCCCGCATCGCTCAGGATCCTTAGATATGTTGATGGAAAATCCCGTCCGACGGTGGAGACCACTTTTACCCGAGCTCCCAGCCTGCTCGCGGCGATGGATGCATAGCAGGCGACGCCTCCCATAGACCGCCTCGACTCACCTTTCCTGATCAACTCGTCTATTGTTAGGTGGCCGGCTACAGTTACCTCGATCATCCAAGATAATTTTTCGGAAGAGATTCGTTAAAAGCATTAGATCAAAAAATTTAACATCGAGAAGGCCCGGAAAACTTGGGAAGCTTATGGAAGCGATTCTCGTGGGATTCGGGTTCATCGGGAGAAGCTTCCTCTCAGCCCTTAAAGAGAAAATACGAGTAATTGAGAAAACTTTTCCAAATTTCAAGCTCACCGGAGCGGCTAATAAAAACGGATACGTCTTCGACGAAAACGGATTAGACCTAGCGAAGCTATCAGGGCTGAGAGATCTCATCCAGTACCCGGGGAGATTCATCCGAGAGCCTGCCGTCGAATTGATCGAGAGAAGCGGCGCCGACGTCCTCATCGAAGCGACCCCGACGAATATAGTCGATGGTGAGCCTGGGCTGACTCACATAGTTAAGGCCGTGGAGAACGGGATGGACGTCGTCACGTCAAATAAGGGCCCCTTCGTCGTAGCCTTCGGGAAAATAATGAAGCTCGCGGAGAAAAGAGGAGTGGAGGTTTTGTACGAGGCGACCGTGGGAGGGGCGATCCCGATCTTCTCCCTCGCGAGGAATTGTTTAAGGGGCTCGAGGATAACGAGGGTTCAGGGAATACTCAACGGCACGACCAACTACATTCTAAGCAAGATGCATTTCGAGGAGATCGGTTTCGAAGAGGCTTTGAGGGAAGCTCAGGAGAAGGGCTTGGCCGAAACCGATCCATCCTACGACGTGGATGGAATAGACGCCGGATGCAAGATCGTGATCCTCGCCAACGCGCTTCTCGGAAAAAACATCACGATAAGAGACGTGAAGATAAGGGGGATAAGGGAGGTTACGATGGAGGAGATAATCGAGGCTAAGAGAAAGGGGATGGCCTTGAAACTCGTCGCAGAGGCGGGAGAGGAGTTCAAGGTCGAGACCAAGCCCATTCCGCTCGACAGCTCGCTATGCGTTCACGGATCGCTCAACGCGGTCAGGTTCGAGACCGATCTAGCCGGCGAGATAATAGTCATAGGCCATGGGGCTGGGAGGGAAACGGTCGCCGCGATGATCAACGACCTCCTCAGCCTGAGGCCTCGCTGAGCCCTTGAGAAGCCTGTTATTTCCCGGGCCTTACGCCGTTGTAACGTCTATAAGCGATGAGATCTGAGAGGCTTGAGAAGAACTGAGGCGAGCGCGGATGCGCTACGTCATGAAGTTCGGCGGAAGCTGCATGAAGAACGGCGAGAACATACGGAGATCGGCTGAGATCGTTAAGCAGTATAGGGAGAAGGGGGGAGAAATAGTGACCATCACCTCCGCGATGTCCAGGGTCACGGACGAAATCTTGGATGCCTTGAAGAAGGCCGAGGATGGAAGAGAGGGGGAGATCGAGGAGTTCATCGGGAAACTCGCCGAAAAACATGAGGAAGCATGCAGAGAAGCGATAAACGACTCTCAGCTCAGGGAGGAGACCTGGAAGGAGGAGGAGGCGGAGATCAACGAGCTCAGAAAGCTTCTATCGGTCATCGCGTATCTCAGGGAAGTCACTCCGAGGGTCAGAGACTACGCGCTCTCCTTCGGCGAAAGGCTCTCCACGAGGATCTTCTGGGGATCGCTCCTAGACCTAGGTATCCGAGCTGAGTATCTACGCGGATGGGAAGCGGGTATAGTCACGAACGAGAACTTCGGATCAGCCCGACCCCTAATGACCGTCACCTATCGGGAGGTGAAGAAAAGGCTGACCCCATTACTTGAGAAAGGAATAGTCCCGGTGGTCACGGGCTTCATAGCCGCGACACCTGAGGGAGTCGTCACGACCCTGGGAAGAGGCGGATCCGACTACTCGGCGACGATAATCGGCGCTGCCTTAGGGGTTGATGAGATAATTTTGTGGAAGGATGTGGAGGGAGTTATGACGGCTGATCCCAAGCTCGTTCCCGACGCGAGGACCGTTCCCCGCATGTCCTATGAAGAGGTTGTGGAGCTCGCCTACTTCGGAGCGCAGGTGATCCACCCCCTGGCCCTCGAACCCGCGTCAAGGGAGAACATACCGATAAGGGTGAAGAGCGTTTTCAATCCATCGGCTGAGGGAACCCTGATAACCAAGATCGCTGAGGGACCCACCGTCAAGGCTTTGACTATGATAAAGAACTCCGCGATAATCTTGGTTGGGGGAGCTGAGGCAGCGGAACCTTCGATGATCGCGCCGAAGGTCTTGAGCTTGATGCACGAGCTCGGGATCAGGGTTCTAATGCTCTCGCAGGCGTCGTCGCAGGCCAATATCTCGATCGCCATACCGAAAGACGATTTGGATAGGGCTTTGAAGGCGATTAGATCGGGATTCGCCCCGGGAGAGGTTCAGATAGACCACGAGGAGGGGATATGCGTTATAGCGGTGATCGGGTCGGGGATGAGGGGTAAGCCGGGCGTGGCGGCTAAGATCTTCAACGCGGTCGCCGAGAAGGGGATAAACGTCAGGATGATAGCTCAGGGATCCTCCGAGCTCAACATCTCCTTCGCAGTCAGGGAAGAGGATGGAGTGAAAGCTCTCAGATCGCTTCACGAAGAATTCAGGTTAAACGCTTAATTCCCAGGAGAATTCAATATCTCGAAAAAAGCGGGAGGAAAGAGCATTGGATCGGTTGAAAGTAGCTTTGCTCGGCGCGACGGGCATGGTGGGCCAAAGATTCGTTAAACTGCTCTCAAACCACGAGCTATTCGAGCTAACGGCTCTCGCCGCTTCCGAGAGATCGGCTGGAAAGAAATACGCGGATGCCGCGCATTGGTCTATTGAGGGAGATATACCCGAAGAAGCCGCCGAGATGAAAGTCGTCAGAGTGGATTCCGGTGAAATAATGAGCGAATTCGAAGTCGACCTAGTGTTCTCCGCGCTTCCCTCAGATGTCGCGAGAAAGATTGAGGCGGATTTCGCTGAGAAAGGCGTACCGGTGATAAGCGATGCGAGCGCTTACAGGATGGAGGACGATGTCCCGGTCCTCATCGCCGAGGTGAACCCGGAGCACCTCGACCTCGTGAAAGAGCAGAAGAAGCGTGGATGGAAGTCCTTCATAGTGACGAATCCCAACTGCACGACGAGCGTTCTCGCCCTGGCCCTCAAGCCCCTCGAGGAAGAGTTCGGCGTGAGGAGCGTGATCGTCTCAACCATGCAGGCCTTGTCCGGCGCCGGGTGGACGGGTGTCCCATCGATGGCTATACTCGATAACGTGATCCCATATATCAGAAACGAGGAGGAAAAAGTGGAGAGAGAGGCGCTTAAGATCCTTGGTAAAATCGATGGATCGAAGGTTAAGCCGGCTGACTTCAAGATCTCTGCGAGCTGTCACAGGGTTAACGTGCTCGACGGCCACCTAGAAGCGATCTTCGTCGAACTCGAAGAGGAAGCTGAGCCGGAAGAGGTAGCGAAAGCTATGAGAAACTTCCGTGGAAGGCCTCAGGAGCTACATCTCCCAACCGCCCCGGATAAGCCGATAATCGTGAGAGAAGAGCCGGATAGGCCTCAGCCCAGGCTTGATAGGAACGCTGGTGGAGGCATGTCCATAGTAGTAGGGAGGATTAGAAAGGATCCCGTTCTCCCGAGAGGGGTGAAGTTCCTCGCCTTAGGCCATAACACGGTGAGAGGAGCCGCCGGTAACGCCGTTCTCAACGCGGAGCTCGCCCTGAAGGAAGGCTACCTCTGAAAAAGAATTCGAGGAAATCCGAGAGCTGTTTATTTTTATTAAACTTATAAGAGGCTCGAGGCAGATTAGCGCCGATGGCTAAAACCAAGATCGCGGTAACTATTGGAACCGCCTCCAAGAATAAGAACGTAATCAAGGAGATGGCGGAGGCGGGTGCGAGCATATTCAGGATAAACTTCAGCCACGGAAACCCCCAGGAATGGAGGGAGATAGTAGAGACGATAAGGGAGGTTGAGTCAGAGCTCGGGAAGCACTTCGCCTTGATAGGCGATCTCAGGGGGCCGTCGGTTAGATTAGGTGATATCGCGAAGCCCATTGACGTGAAGAAGGGATCGATGATCAAGCTGGTTCTATCGAATTCGGCTTCAGGAGGTGAAGAAAACGTCGTTCCGCTTCCGAACGAGGTCGCGTTCAGGGCTCTGCGGAGGGGACACTTGATCTTAATGGATGATGGGAGGGCGGCGTTCAGGGTTGAGTCGGTTTCCCGATCCGAGGCATCGTTGAAGGCTTTGACGGATGCGAAGATAACTTCGAGGAAGACGATGGTTATTCAGGGAAGAGGATTAGATTTACCCGCCATAACCTCGAGGGAGATAGACGCGGTGAAGTTCGCCGTCGAGGAAGAGTTCGACTACATAGGCCTCAGCTACACCCGCGGAGAGGAAGAGATCTCGATGCTTAGAGGAATACTTCTATCATTGGGAGCGGAGAGCCTCTCGATAATCGCGAAGATCGAGACGCCGATAGCCGTGAAAAAGCTCCCCGAAATCGTGGAAGCCGCCGACGCGATCCTCGTCGCGAGAGGAGATCTTGGAATGCACTTCCCACTCGAGGAAATTCCAAGTCTCCAGAAGAAGATAGTCGGAATGAGCATAGAGCATGGAAAACCGGTTATCGTGGCCACCCAGATACTCGGATCGATGATCGAAAACCCCATCCCGACAAGAAGCGAAGTCGTCGACGTGGTGTCCGCGCTAATGGATGGAGTCGACGCGCTCATGCTCACAGGCGAGACAGCGATCGGCAAATACCCGGTTGAGACTGTGAGATGGCTGGCTAAGATAATTCAGAGGTATGAGGAAACGATCACTCCTCCAAGGAGGAAGATAGGTGAGGAAAGCGCGATAACGGATAAGTTCGCGGCGGGAATAGTCTCGCTCGCAGAGTCCCTGAACGCGATAATAGCGGTTTACACCAAGTCGGGGAGAACGGCTCAGAGGATAGCGAGCTTCAGGCCTAGATGCAAGATAATATCCGCTTCAGCCGATGACCGCACCCTCAGGAAGCTCGCCCTCATAAGGGGGATAGAAACGATTAAGGTATCGTCGAGGGATTACGAGGAGGGATTAAACGAGCTCGAGGAAGAGTTGAGGAAATCTGGGGAAGTGTCGGAGAACTCGACCGTCGTATTGACCTACGGCATGCGCGGCGAACCCGTCCACATAGTGAAGATCGTCCAGGTTAAGGTCGAGTAAAGAACTAGA
>JAGGVM010000054.1 GCA_021157985.1 Nitrososphaerota archaeon
CGATCAGCTCAGAATGGATTACTCGTTCTCCTATCTTCTTCCAGACGTGAAGATCATAGCTCCGATCAGGGAGTGGAACCTAAACCGAGACGAGGAGCGGGAATACGCGAGGAAGCATGGTATCCCAATAAACCTCGAGGAAAGCAGGTTCAGCATAGATGACAACCTCTGGGGCAGATCGATCGAGGCCGCGGAGCTCGAAGACCCGTGGAACGAGCCGCCGTGGGAGGCGTTCAAGTACATCGCGCCGCCCGAGAAATGGCCTGATGAGCCTGAGGAGGTCGTGATAGGATTCGAGGACGGTGTTCCGAAGGCTCTTAACGGCGAGAAGCTCAATATGCTGAGCTTGATCAAGGAGCTTAACTCGATTGCCGGGAGACACGGGTTCGGGATAATCGATCACATCGAGGACAGGGTGATAGGCCTGAAGAGCAGGGAGGTCTATGAGGCTCCCGCGGCGCTGACCCTGATTAAAGCACACATAGACTTGGAGAAGATGGCTTACAGCAAGAGGTTTCTGGATTTCAAGAGGTTGGTGGACGCGGCGTGGGCGGATCTGGTTTACGGTGGGCTGTGGCACGACGAGCTGAGAGAGGCCTTGGAGGCTTTCATAGAGAGGTCTCAGGAAGGGTTGACGGGCGAGGTGCGGGTGAGGTTCTACAAGGGAGGGATGCGGATCACGGGTAGGCGATGCGAGAAATCGCTTTACTCGAAAGAGCTCATAACCTACTCGAAGGAGAGCTTATTCGATCAGAGGGACGGCGCATCCTTCTCCAAGATCTGGAGCATGTCCGCGCGGCTCCGCAGAAAGACCTCGAAAAACTAGCTGACCGCGTCCTTGCTGAGCTCGATTAAAGCCGACGCAACGATTCTAGCCGCCTTCAACAAGTCGTCGACCGATAGTTCTTCCGCGTTCGTGTGAGCGAGCTTTGAGTCCCCTGGCCCGAAGGCCGCTATATGCTCGGTGAGCTCCGCGAGAGTGTTCATGTCGCTGGTTCCGGTTTTCTTCACGAGCCTCGGCTTAACCCCGTTCCTCAGACAACCTCTCATCAAAGCCCTGACGGCCTTTGATCTAAGCCCGACCTCCACGGGCGGAGTGGAATCTATCAGCTTGATCCTCGCGTCACTCCGCTTCGCGATCCCCTCGATCTCCTCGATTATCGAGTCAGGTGAATAAGGCTTGGGAAACCTGATGTTCACGATCGCTCGAGCTTTTTCCGGGAGCTTGCTCGGCCAATCACCCGCGTTCAGGACGGTCACCGCCGAGGTAACTTCATCGTAGCTCGATCCATTGAATCTTGATCGAAGTTCTCCCACGAAGTTCAGGATCTTGTCGAGCGCTGATTCGCCGACGTATGGAGCTGAGCTATGGCCTCCCCGAGCCTCCGCGTAGATCTCAGCCGTCACGCTTCCCCTATACGCTATCGCTATCCCCAGGTTCGTCGGCTCGCCGATTAGGACGTATCTCGCCTTACATCCCTTCTCGACGAGGTATTTCGCTCCGAGTCCGTCGGATTCCTCGTGAACTAGGCCGGCGACCCTAACCTTAACCCCGCTTATTTCTTTCATCGCCTCGCTTGCTCCCAAGATGAAGGCGGTCAGCGGCCCCTTTGCGTCAACTGCTCCTCTTCCGCGGATGATTTCTCCGTCGAAGGATGAGTCGAGTTCTCCTGGAACCGTGTCTATATGGCTTGCGAGCAGTATCGGTTCTCCTTCCCCGTATTCCGCGAAGAAGTTGCCTATCTCGTCGAAGTAGCATCTCTCGAACCCGAGCTTCAGGCATATCTCGGTCAAGGTCTCCTTTATCCTCGACTCGTTTCCCGAGGGCGTGTACACTTCGACTAGCTTGAGAAGTATTTCTCCGGCCTCTCTTCTCCCGATCATCTTCTCCACTTTCCTTTTTCACTTCTGCTGAGCGAGCTCGTTCAAGGCTTCCTTCAAGGTGGATCCGATGTTCTCGACGTCTTCCTCGTTGATCACGTAGGGTGGGAGGAACCTGAGCACGGTTAGCCCTGCTCTCAAGGCGATTATCCCCTTCTGCTGGAGAACTTGGATGGCCTTCGTCGGGTTGATCCTCAGCTCCACTCCTATCATCAACCCCATTCCCCGAACCCTTCTAGCGAGAGAGCTCTCCTCGACTACTTCCTCGAGAGTTCTCCTCAAGAGAGCTCCCATCCGCTCCGCCTTCTCAGCGACCCGGTCCTCGAAGAAAGCCGTGATCCCTCCCTTGAGAGCGGCGAGGGCTAGGGGGTTTCCCCCGAAAGTCGATCCATGAGCTCCGGGAGCGAGCTTAGATCCGACTTCCTCCGAGAAAGCGGTCAGGCTGACGGGGAACCCGCCGCCGATGCTCTTACCGGCGACGAGTATATCCGGCCTAACTCCAGCGCGTTGATGGGCCCAGAGAACTCCGGTTCTACCGAACCCCGACTGAACCTCATCCAAGATCATGAGAGCCCCGGTTCGATCGCATGCCTCCCTTATCGCTTTGAGGAACTCCGGAGATGCCGCGGCCAATCCACCCTCTCCCTGAACGGGCTCCGCTATCACCGCCGCCGTATCCTCGTCGACCGCCGTCTCAACCGCCTCCGGGTCGTCGTAGGGCAGGAACTCGACGTCCCAGGGGAACGGGTCGTATCCCTCTCTGTATTTCCTGTTCCAAGTTACGCCGAGGGCGGCCATGGTTCTCCCGTGAAACGCGTTGATGAATGAGATGAACTTCTTTCTCCCGGTTACTTTTCTCGCCGTTTTCAGCGCGAGCTCGACCGCCTCGCTTCCCGCGTTGAGCAGGTAGAAGTAGGTGAGGTTTTTCGGGAGTATTTTCTCGAGCGCTTGAACAGCTTCCTCCATTATATCCGTCTGGAAGACGGGTGAAGCTATGGTGATCTCGTCGAGCTGTCTCTTAAGCTCCTCAACAACCCACCTATTCCTGTGACCTAGGAACGCGGCCCCGTGGCCCGTGTGGCAGTCGAGGTACTTTCTCCCGTCATGATCCCAGACGTACTGCCCCTCTCCCTTAATTATCCTTAACCCTCTCGGGTTATAGAATCTGGCGAGCTTCAGCATCTCTCCTCCCACCGAGATTTCCCCCTAAACAACTCTTCATAGGATATAATCTCACTTCTTAAACTGTTCCACGGTCTTCTCCACTATTATTGAGGAGAGGTCGCGCCGGGTCACCCTGACCACGTTCTTGTACTGGGGGATCCCGTTCACCTCGAGCACCAAGCTCTCTTCCCCTCGCTCGACCAGGTCGACTCCCAGGACTCCTCCGCCCATGACCTCTCCGGCCTTCAGGATCAGCTCGATCTGGCTTTCGCTTAGATCCGCCGCCACGGCGCTTCCCCCCAGCGCTGTATTCGTCTTCCATCGTTCGCTAACCCTGTATATCGCGGCCGGCATCTCCCCCCAGATATAATACGCCCTTATGTCTCTCCCGGGTTTCTCGACGTATTCTTGGAGGTAGTGGATCTTGAAATGCGGGCTCTGCATGTTCTCCCTGAACTCGATTATCTCCTCCAGGCTTTCGCGGTCGAGAGCCCTCGCGATCATCCTTCCCCAGCTCCCGTAAATAGGCTTAACCACCACCGGGTAACCGAGCTTCTCAGCGGCCTGGATAGACGCCTCCCTGCTGAAAGCCACCGCCGTCTCGGGGACGGGAAGCCCGGCAGCGGCCAACTTCGCCGTCGTGTAGAGCTTGTCCTCCGATCCCATTATGATCCTGGAGCTGTTGACGACCGGGATACCCGCCTCCTCGAAGATTATCGTTGAGGCGACTGCTCGATAGAAGCTCACGCATCTCTGGAAGGCGAAGTCCAAGTCTTTGAACTCTTTGAGATCGTTTATCCAGAGTGGTTTTTTCGTGACTTGGATGAGCTCGGCTTCGTGGCCGAGTTTTTCAGCTGCTCGCAGGAGGTCTTTCTCCTCCCACCTCACGTAGTCGTAGATTATCCCTATCTTCAGCGATCATCCCCACCTTAACCCTTTCCCCGAATCCGCTTCTCCAAGCCAATATATTAATTTCTTACAAGTAAAAAATTAGGATTAAATTTATCTTGACCCTCCGTGCTAAGATAATAGTTGGGTAGTCGGGTATATCGGTGATGTCTATATGCTTTCGGAAAGCTTTCATGAGATATGGATTGTCGGAGAGCTCGGTGATGAGGACGTTGAGAAAATTAAGGAAGCGATAGCGAAGCGGGTGCTGAAAGGGGAGCGGAGAATAAAGATAAAGTTCTACCTACGTGAGATAGGAAGCTTACCGTATTTGGAAGGGTTGAGAAAGGTTCTCCTCGAGAACGTTCACGCGAGCATAGTTGTGGAGGAAAAAGCGATCGACGAGTTAATGAGAGAGCTGGAGAGATCCGAGAAGAAGGTGGCGATCCTCGCTCGGGATCCTTCTCTCTCACATGATTTGAACCACTTCAAGGATAAGTTGGAATTCATGTAAGGAGGTGGAAAAGATGAGTGGGAGAAAATTCGACATAATATTGACGACGGATCGGACGATGATGTCGAACCATCATGGGAAAGAGTTCCTAGGGTTCATGGCGACAGGCCCGGCCATAGGAATGCCTGAAAACCTGTGGATGTGGATCGCCGCTCCGAAGATGAAGGTCGACTCGCTCGGAAGGCCATGGCAGGCGCCTTACGCTATGAGGAAGCTCGAATCCCTTCTCCAAGATAAGGGATATGACGCGGCCATAATCGACCCCGACTACGTTAACCAATACCTGAAGGACGCTAAGATCTTGATGCTGAGTCATCACGACTACTTCGCATACGGCCCGCCAAGCAGCGAGTGGTGGGTAGTGACCCAGAAGGAACCAGTCAACGCCAAAAGCTTCAGAAAGTTCATGAACAGCCTCAACCTC
>JAGGVM010000016.1 GCA_021157985.1 Nitrososphaerota archaeon
ATTAGCTCGTAGGTGTATCTTTTCGGCGATATTGAGACGCCTATGAGCGGCGGGGAGTGGGATAGTGGGGTCGTCCAAGCGGCGATCATCCCGTTGACCCTTCCAGAGGAGTCTATTGAGATCACGAGAGCTGCGGGCTTAGGGTGGAGTAGGTGGTATGCTGAGGAGATTGGGATGGATGTGAACCGCTCCATGCTTCTCCGAGCGTCACAACTCTAAAAAGAAGTTTTCTCCAGCTAAACTTATTGCCTCGATAGAAGATCTTAGGCTGAGAGGCCGGATGCATAAGGGGCTGAGAGTCCTCGTAGTGGATTTCGGAGGTCAATACACCCACCTGATCGCTAGGAGGTGTAGAGAGCTTGGAGTCTATTCCGAGATCGTTGAGCCCGAGGCGGCTGAGATGGAGATCAAGGCGGGAGATGTTGGTGGTGTAATCCTGTCAGGAGGCCCTAGAAGCGTCTTCGAGCGTGACTCTCCCAGCCTAGATCTCAAGCCCATCCTCGAGAAAGGTATACCGATTCTCGGGATCTGCTATGGCCATCAGCTCTTGGCAAAGCTTCTGGGGGGAAGGCTTGAACGCGGGAGATTCAGGGAATATGGTAGGACGCTCATCAGAGTTCTGGAGCATGATGATCTCTTAGACGGCCTGCCTGGGACGTTTAATGTCTGGATGAGCCACGGAGATACGGTCGTGAAGCCTCCTCCAGGCTTCAAGGTTACGAGCATGAGCAAGGGCGAGATAATAACGTCCATGAGCGATGAAGCTAGGAAAATATACTCAACTCAATTCCATCCAGAGGTTGTTCACACTGAGTACGGCGGAAAGATCCTCGAAAACTTTCTCAGGAAGATATGTGGGATAGAGGCTTGGTGGAATCCAGGCGACAGAGTCAAGGAACTAATCGAGGAGATCAGGAGCCAAGTCGGCGAAGATGAAAAAGTGATCTGCGCCGTCAGCGGCGGAGTCGATTCCATGACCACGGCGACCCTCGTCTCTAAAGCCGTTGGAGACAGGCTTTACAGCATATTCGTCGATCACGGCTTGATGAGGAAGGGTGAGAGGGAAAGCGTGGAGAAGACCTTGAAGAAGCTCGGAGTCAAGAACCTAATAGTAGTCGATGCCAGAAAGAGGTTCCTCGAGAAACTCAAGGGAGTCTCGGACCCGGAGGAGAAGAGAAAAATCATAGGAGAAGAATTCATCAGGGTCTTCGAGGAAGAGGCCTCGAAAATCCCGGGCGTGAGATGGCTCGCGCAAGGAACAATTTACCCGGATAGAATCGAAAGCGGGAGAGCGAGCAGGCAAGCGGCCTTGATAAAAAGCCATCACAACGTCGGAGCGCTTCCGGAGCGGATGAAACTCAAGCTCCTCGAGCCCCTGCGAGACTTCTACAAGGACGAAGTCAGAGAGATAGCGAAGCTGCTCGGCATACCCGATGAAATCGTTAAACGTCATCCATTCCCCGGACCGGGACTTGCCGTGAGGATCATAGGGGAGGTGACCGAGGAAAAGCTCGAGATATGCAGGGAGGCGAACGCGATCGTCGAGGAAGAGCTGAGGAGAAGCGGGTTATACGATAAGGTTTGGCAGGGGTTCGCCGTCGTCTGCAACGATAAGTGGGTGGGGGTTATGGGAGATGAAAGAGTTGAGGGATACATAGTGATCGTGAGAATCGTGGAGAGCGTGGACGGAATGACCGCCGACTGGCATAAAATCGACCACGAAATACTCGAAAGAATTTCGAACCGGATAACGAGGGAAATTCCTAAAGTGACCATGGTGGCCTACGCGGCGACCTCTAAACCGCCCTCAACAATAGAGCCCTGCTAAAAGGATAAAAATTCAAAGAAAGGGCATGAGCGTAAAATCGATGCTTTAAATTTTGACGCAATTTCTGCTCCAAGAACCAATAGGCGTTTCACGGATCAGCGCATTGCTAACCTGAACAACCATTAGAGCATAAACCCTTGATCTAAGACTAAGATCCTGCTTGATGAAAATCCTCGGGAACACTAATATTTAACACGTTAAGCAGTTTCCGATGATGATATTCGCTATCGGCGAGATCCTAATAGACTTTATCGCCGTTGAACCTATTGATTTGAAAAACGTTAGAACATTTGAGAAGCATGCCGGCGGCGCACCAGCAAACATGGTCGTCGGTTTGAGAAGGCTTAACGTTCCATCGGCTTTAATTAGCAAAGTTGGAAACGATCCCTTTGGCGAATATCTCATTGAGAAACTTAAGGAGGAAAAAGTCAATACGAAATACATAATTCGTGATCACGAGACCCACACGGGTATTTCCTTCGTTCAACTTAAGCAAGCTCAGCCGAGTTTCATTCTTTATGATAAAACCGCCTACTTCAACCTACGGTCAGAAGAAATAGATGAATCCTTTCTTAAAGAAGCCGATTTACTTCATTTCGGCGGAGTCATGTTATCCCGCGAGCCCAGTAGGAGCGCCTGCTTCGAGACAGTAAGCTGGGCGAGAGAACGAAAAATCCCGATAAGCTTTGACGTTAATTTGAGATTAGATCTATGGAGGAATAGAATGAATGAGCTTCTGAAATCCATGAAAAAAGCACTGACGCTCGCTGAAATAATTAAGCTTGGAGAAGGAGAGCTGAAGTTTCTAGAGAAGAATGGAATTAACTTAGGAGATCTAAGAACTAGGCTTATTGCCATAACTATGGGTGAACGAGGAAGTGAGCTTATCTATGAAGATTTGAAGATCAAGATCCCGGCTGAGAAAGTTGAGGCCGTGGATCCAACAGGGGCTGGTGACGCTTATATGGCTGCGCTACTCGCCGGGCTCTTTGCCCTAGGAAAGCTCAAGTATCAAAAACTCAACGAGAAGGAACTCGAACTAATCGGAAGATTTGCTAATATTGTGGCCGGAATCTCAACCACTAAGAGAGGCGCTTGGAGCGTTCCAAAAATCTCGACCCTTGAAAAACGCGAAGAACTTAGACCCATAGTTAAGAAACTTAAGACTCTATCATAAGCGATATTAAAAAGAAAAGAAGATATTGTCAGCTTCTCGCTTTCCATGCTCGAATGAGCTTGATCGGCGCGAGGCCGCTTAAAGCGATAACTGCCAAGACTATTACCGATGAGGCTATTGTCATCAGGATCGGCGACAACGATACTTCAGCGAAGACGAACGTCACTAACCCGAATCCGAGGGCAGCCGCGGGGTAAATCAGCTTGAAATCGAAGTCCTTCCTCCTCCACCTCAAAACCAGCGCCGCGGCCACGGCTATCGGAGCGATATAGATCAAGCCTATCAAAGCGCTTGCAACGAATCCGGATACCAGGACAGCTAACTCGGGAACAGCGGAAAACGGTTCAGCGACCTTCCTCGATAAGTCAAGCGAGAACAAAAGCGGATAGATCAAAGTCCTTACCGTGGCCCTTAGCATCGGATTCCCGCGCTCAACGTCGGCGACGTATGGACTCCAAGAATAATAGAACGCGTTGAAAGCCGTCATGAAGTTCTCTCCGGCGAAGCTGTTCAAGACGAATCCATCCCTGAAGTTTCTCAAGGCCTGGACCTGGGGCGCGAGCTCCGACCCGAACGCGGCGGTGGCTATCAAGCACTTCGATCCAAACCCTGTATTCTCCGTCACCGTTGAGACCGATGTCTCCGTCTTAGTCTCGGTCTTCGTCTCCGTCATGGTCGTGGTCAAGGTGGTGGTCGAAAGCTCGGTCTTGGTCGCAGTTTGCGTAACGGTCTCCGCTGGAGCCGTAGTGATCTCGGTAGCGGTCACGGTGGTGGTCCCGCCTCCAACGGTCGATGTAACCGTCGTTCCGGATAAAATCGTGGTCGTCACCGTTTGAGTCACCGTAGTGGCTTTTTGGATGTGGGCGATCCAGTTAATCAGATCGAATGACGCCGCGCAGCCCTTGTACGTGAATAATCCGACTGTTCCGTAGGTCAGCCTATCATCGTTAACGTTGATCAAGTCTTTTCCAGCCACGTTTACCTTGATGTTATCTCCTTTAGCCGTAACCGATAACCAGATCCAGTTCGAGAGATCCACCGAGCTCGGAATATCAACGTACGCCAGCCTCTCGGTGATCACGGGGCTCTTGCTCTCATCAACGTACCAGAGAGCCGCTTTCTTCACGTTCCTGTAGACGATTGCGAGATAGTATTTTCCGAGTATGTAGTTGCCTCCGACCTCGACGGGCTGAGCTCTGAAAAGCACTCCTCCCTCATCCTTGTTCACCTTCATCAAAGCCTTGAACGTGTAGTTCGATGGACCGATATACATTATGAAGAAGAAGTAGGGTAGATAGGATTTGACGAACATACCGTTTCCGGTGGTGGAGTCAAGCTTGTAGAAAATCCGCCCGCTCTCCGACGTGATCTTATACACGGCGCTCCCGCCTCCTCCAACGCTCTGAATCCATTGACCTGGACCGTCATTCCCCGAATAGCTTTTGACAACGTAGTCATCGAAGTTATCCACGTAGACGAGCATCGAGTACTCTGAAGACGCCGCAGCAGCCGGCGTCACGGCGAAGGAAAACATCATAGAAAACGTCAACACTAGAATAATAGCCGCACTTTTCCATTTCAAATTTAAACTCAAACAATCACCTTTTCGAAGCAAGGATATTCGTAAAACGCGTATAATAAACGTTCCCAAAAAGGGGAGAAACAGTATAATGAGACTGCGGCGATCTTGGTGGACCGGGCGGGATTTGAACCCGCGACCTCCCGCGTGCAAGGCGGGCGATCTCCCACTGATCTACCGGCCCACCTTCTGTTTTTGGATTGTTTATGGGTGATTTTTTATTTTTTGTCCTGTTTTGCCTGTGGTTTCATGTCAGCAGGCTCAGTATTCCGAGGATTAGTAGTATGGTCGAGAGCGTTACGGCTGCGGCGGTGAAGATCGGGTGGCTGGGAGGGGCTGTCGAGATCTCGAAAAGGACATATCCCGTGAAGACCAGTATAACTATGGCCACGGCCTTTAGAATCCAGCTCAAGGCCGCGCGAAACCTCTCGCTCATCTCCGATTCAGCTCTAATCCGCGTGTTTATAGTTTTTCTATCTTCCGCGTCATGCTTAAAGCGAGGCCGGGGTTTGGAATAAACTCGATGCGC
>JAGGVM010000136.1 GCA_021157985.1 Nitrososphaerota archaeon
CTCGAGCGGAAGGGCTATCAGCATTTCAGGTCTTAGCGGACTCTAGGAAGAGCTTGTAGTAGAGAAGCGACACTATCGTCTTCGCATCCCTTATCTCGTTCCGCTTCACGGCCTCCAAGGCCTCATCCAACCCCAACTCAACGACCGAGATATCCTCGTCGACCTCCAGTTTCTGAGACCCCCTCCTCAGATTCTCAGCTAAGTAGATGTAAAGCCTCTCGCTGCTGTAGCCGGGGCTCGGGTAAATCGTGAGAAGATGGGTCAGCTTTCCGGGAACGTATCCAGTTTCCTCCTCGAGCTCCCTCGACGCGCACACGGCCGGGTCCTCCCCGGGCTTAAGAGTCCCCGCCGGAACCTCGAGTATCACCTCGCCGACGGGATGCCTATACTGCTTCACGAAGACTATCTTTCCATCGTCTTTCACGGGGATTATCGCGGAGGCCCCTCGATGAACCACGCACTCTCTGTAGATCTTCCTACCGGATGGAAGCAGCACCTCCTCTCTCTTCAGGGAGACCGCTTTACCCCGATAGATCTCCTCGCTAGAGACCACTTTCCCTATCACGGCGCCCACGCCGCCTCAGCAAGCGGCAACCAAGCTATTGAGCATTTCCAACGGGCTGTTTTTCCACTTATATATCTCGAAAAGCCAGGGCCAGGCATGAAGTCTCCCCCGATAATAGACCTCCACGAAGACCTCTCATATTATTACGTGAGCGGGGCGAGCGGCCTGAGCTTCGGATTAGATGAGCTTGGAAAAGACCTGCCTGGAAGACATGGAGATATACCGAAGTTCAGGAAGGCGAACGTGAAGATAGTGGTGTCGTCGGTCTTCTGCCTCCTCCCCACGATATCCCCGAGGATAAAGGAGAAGCTCAGCGGGGGATACGGCTTCAAGCTCAGGGCCTGGACCCCTAAAGCGGCTCCCCTGACATCCCTCGAACATGTCAAGGTCTACTATCAGCTCGTCAAGTCCTATCCAAACGACCTGATGCTCGTTCTCACGAGGAGAGACGTGGAGGAAGCAGTGAAGGGGGATAGAATAGGGCTGCTGCTGTCGATGGAGGGAGCGCACATGCTCGAAGACCCCTACGACCTCGAGCTATACTACAACCTCGGAATCCGAAGCATTCAGCTCACTTGGAACTTCGACACGAGATACGCCGCCTCATGCTTCTCAGCGAAAGACTACGGATTAACCGGGGAGGGAGAAGAACTAATCAGGGAAGCAAATAGATTGGGCGTTATAGTGGACTTAGTCCACGCGAGCAAGCAGACGCATCTCGACGCCGCAGACGCATCAAAGCTCCCAATAATAAACAGCCACGGAAACGCTAGAAAGATCCACAACACGCCCAGAAACCTGGACGACGAGATGTACGAGGCGATAAAGAGAACCGGTGGAGTAGCTGGCTTCATGTGCGCGCTGATGGGAGGTGAACGCGACGTAGAGGCATGCGCCGACAACATAATGTACGTATACGAGAACTTCGGCCCCGACCTAATCGCCATCGGAACGGACTACTTCGGACTGGTAGACACCGAACCTCCAAGGGGACTAGAAGACATAACGAAGATCGGAAACCTCTTCAACCTCCTCCTCGACAAAGGAATGAAAGAAGAAGACATCGAAAAACTAGCATACAAAAACGCCCTCAGAGTCATCCTAGAACACGCCGAAAAATGGAGAAACCACACCCTAGAAAACGATTAAAAACAGATACGGGCCCGCGGGGATTCGAACCCCGGACCCCCGGCTCTCCCCCGAACAACAGATAGAAGGCCGGTGCTCTATCCATGCTGAGCTACGGGCCCTGCACGTTGCTCTAACTTTTTGTTTCTATTTTAGCGTTTAGTTTTTCAGCTGGTGTGGGGTGAATTCTCGGGAATGCGGGTGGGGGTGCTTTACTCGGGTGGTAAGGATTCTAATCTGGCCTTGCTTGAGGCTTCGAGGTATTTTGAGGTTTCGTGTTTGATTAATGTTTATCCTGAGAGCTCTGAGAGCGCTCTCTTCCATTATCCGGCTTCTGAGCTGGTCGATCTCCAGGCTGAGGCCTTGGATCTTCCCTTGATAAGGGTGGAATCCGGGGACGAGGAGGAGGATCAGGTTGAGGCTTTGCGAAGGGCGTTGGAGATCGCTGGGGAGGAGTTCGGGATCAGGGGTGTCGTGACCGGGGCGGTTAAGTCGGTTTATCAGGCAACGCGTTTTCAGAGGGTATGCGATGAGCTGGGGTTGTGGTGCTTTAACCCCCTCTGGTTGATGGATGAGGTGAAGCTCGTTGAGAGGATATTGGGCTACGGGTTTAAGGCGTTGGTCACGAGGCTCGCCGTGTATCCGTTTGAGGAGAGGTTTCTGGGGAGACTCGTTGACCGGGAGTTCATCGAGTACTTGAGGAAAGTCGGGGCGAACGTTTCCGGCGAGGGCGGGGAATACGAGACCCTCGTCACCTGGATGCCCATGTTCAAGAGGGAGTTGAAGATTTTGAAGTACTCGAAGATCGTTGGAGAGAGTGAGGGAGAGATCGTCGTGGAGAGGGCTGAATTGGCTTGAGGAAGGTTTTGATAATTTCGACTTGTAAGCACCGGTTATCCGATGAGGAGTTCGTGAGGCCTCTCAGGGAGATCGCGGAGAGCCTCGGATATCTCGTCGAGGTGAGGAAGTTTACGGAGAAGGTTTCGCCGGATAGCGGGAAGGTGATCATCAGCGGGACCGCGTTAAAGGACGTGGATTATCTGGGCAAGGTGGAGAACTTCGAGTGGGTGAGGGCATATGAGGAAGGGGTTTTGGGGATATGCGCGGGAGCCCATATAATCTCCCTCGTCTTCGGATGCGGGTTGAGGAAGGGAAAGATAATCGGAGCGCGGGAAGTCGACTTCAAGGGCGTGAAGAGGAGGGCGTATTTCTTGACGAGCATGATCCCAGTGCTGCGTGAAGGATTCGAGGTCTTGGGATCCGTGGGCGATGTACCCGCGTATTTCAAGGTTAGGGGGAGGAATGTTTACGCCGCTCTCTTCTATCCGGAGGTCCTCAACAGGGATCTGATAATCGATTTTCTCGAGGAAGATTACTAGGCCAGAGAGATTATCTTCGATTCGTCTAATGCGTCGAGGTATCTGGCCAGGTCTATGAAGCGCTTGCACTTCAAGAGGATCGTTGAATCGCTTGAGGCCACGAGCTTACCCGACTTTATCAGGGCTGAATCAACGGATTTGGTTGTGCGGGCCTCTCCGGGAACTTTTTCCGCTTCGAGGATCTTCCTCGCTAATGCCGCTATCTCCCCGCTCCTACTTATCTGGCTCTCGAAGAGAAAGACCACGTAACCCGTTTCGGCCTTTCTGAGAAGACTTGTTATTTCTTCGAGGGCTTTCCCGGTTAAATCGCTCAGCCGGTATTTTGAGTGGATCTCGGAGAAGTCTCTCAGAACCCCGTCGTCGCAGAGCACGAGCACCTCTCCGCGTAGAACCGTTTCAATCGTGTTTAATACGTTGAACCCGTCTATCCACAGCTCTTCTCCCTTAAGGTCTTCTAGGGAGGCCATCTTGGACCTGATCACAGATGCCTCGTCGTCCGATAGGACGGATCTGAAGAGGATCGATCTCTCAGCGCGGTTCAGCTGATACTTGTCTCCGACGAGCTTTAGGGCGGAGGACTTCCTATAACCCCTGTTTAGGAGGTATTTCAGGTCGAGGCGGGCTTCCCTGAGAACCTTGATCCTGGCCTCCATGGCGCTTACTCTACGTATATTCCGGGTCTCAGCGGGAGAGCCGATGAGGCCTTGTTCCGGGGATCGTAGATGCCTTCCTGGCCTTCGACATATATCTCGACCGACGCCTTCAATTCTCTTTCGAGGAACTGCTCCGCCTCCTTGTAGAAGTTTAGCTCGTTTTCGGCGACCTCTAGTATTGTCTCGTCTCCGTATCTGGATGTGAAGGAGGTGAGGGTGTCGAGGGTGAGCTTCGCCAGGTTCGGGGCGGTCTTCGGATCCGCGATCTTCTCGGAGATCATCCAGCGTATTAGGTCGCCTATGGGCTTCTTTTGCTGGGATCTCATCAGGGAGAGTGCTTTCTCCAAGATCTTTTTCTTCTCGGGTTTCGCGGCGTAGATCGCTATCTTGCTCGGCTGCTTTCCATATACTTCGATTATGCTTCTGATGTCTTCCATTATCCTTGTGAGGAGCTCTTCCTCGAGCTCTCTCCGCTCGTTGACGAGGTTGTCCTGTTTCTCCGGCCACTTTTCGGTTGAGACGAATCCTGAGTTTCCGAGAACGCTCCAGCACTCTTCAGCCGTGAAGGGGATGAATGGCGCGAGGAGCTTGACCCAGTTCTCCGCGAACTCCCTGGCCCCTTTCCCTATTTTTCCGCCTGTTCTCCGGATGTACCATTTCCAATCGTTGTATAGTCCGTATAGTGCTTCGGCGAAGGCGGTCCGGGTCTTAAGCTTCTCCATCGCGGAGGTTATCTTATCTACGCGTCTCTGCAGCGATGAGAGGAGCCAGGCGTCCATCTCGCTGGATTCTGAGGGGTTGGAGGAGTCCACGTCCCTGCATATGTTCAGCAGCGTGTTCAGCATGTTCCTGAGCTCTCTGGCGTTTTTGTCCCTCCAGTCGGGGTCTTCCAGGTCTTCCGCGGCGAGGAGGAGGGTCGCTCTGGTGGCGTCGGCTCCGTAGACTTGGATCGCCTTCTTCAGGGGTATGAAGTTTCCCTTGCTCTTCGACATCTTCTCTCCTTCGATCTTCACCATCCCGTTTACTCCTATTCCGCGGGGCCAGTGCCTGGGCTCGAAGATTGCGACGTGGTGGAATATGTAGAAGGTTAAGTGGTTTGGGACGAGTTCTTTCGCCGAGATCCTCATGTCGACGGGGTACCAGTAGAAGAACTCCTCCCTCATCTGCTTCAGGGTTTCCTCGCTTAACCCGGTTTGAGCCGCTATCTCCGATGGATTCCCTTTTCCGAGGTAGATGTAGTTTAGGACGGGGATCGTGAGCTGCTCGGGCTTGACGTATCCGAGGTTGAGGTACTTGCTTATCGTGTATAGGGCGGGGTAGATCGTTGAGTCGCTTAGGGTTTCGACTATCCAGTTCGGATCCCATGGGAGCTTTGTTCCGAGGCCTGTTTTCCTCGCGCATGCCCAGTCTTTGAGCCAGTCGACGACGTTTAGGAACCATTGCCTCGCTTCCTCGGGGTAGATGTTCATCCGATTTATGTGGTCCTTGACCTTCTGCTTCCACTCGGGATCCGAGTACCTCAGGAACCATTGGTCTTCAACTATCTTCACTATCGTCTCGGTTCCGCATCTGCATACCACTTTCTCGGGGAGATCCCACATCACTCCTCCCCAGCCTATTTCTATGAGCTTTTCTTTGACGAGGTCTCGGGCTTCGGCGACGGATTTGCCGGCGTATTCTCCGCAGTTCTCCTTCAAGACCCCTTCGTGGAATTCCTTCGAGTATACTCTTTTGGTGGCTTCGTCGAGCCTCGGATCGGTGTCGGTTTTCACGCCGAGCCTCTCCACTTCTTCGACCGCGGGGAACTCTCCGTAGTCGGGGACCTTGATTATCGAGATCGGCTCGATCTGCTTTACGATTTCTTCTATTCCGTATTTCCTGAGCCTTTCGGGGTTGTTTTTGAGAGCGATTACTCCGGCGTAGTCGTAGGGGGCGTGGGCTGGGACGCTGTAGACGACTCCTGTCCCGAAGTTTGGGTCGACGAGGTCGGCTGGGAGGATTGGGACCTTCTTGCCGGTTATCGGGGTTTCGGCGAGTTTTCCTATGAGCTCTTCCGCGGGTATTTTCTTCAGTTCTTTTACTTCGCTGAGCTGGTGTTTTAGCTTGAAGGCCGCGCGCTGGGATACGATGAGCTTCCTACTATCCGCTTCGATGAGGACGTATTCGTGGTTTGGGTTTATCCAGATGTTGGTTACTCCGAAGATCGTTTCGGGTCTAAGGGTCGCGGCGGCGAGGTAAGCGTCTTCGAGCTTGAAGTAGACGAGGGTGTATTCCTCGGGTGAGACTCCTTCTCCTACGAGCCTGTCGTGGTCTCCGGTTGGGCTTTGGCATCTCGGGCACCAGACGACCGGGTGCCTTCCCTTGGTTATGTATCCCTTGTCTCTGAGGGTTGTGTATTGCCAGCGGATGAAGTTGCTGTAGTATGGGTGGAGGTCAGTTGTGTAGAACTCGCGTCTCCAGTCTATTGAGAGGCCCATGGCCTTTACGGTTACCCGGTTCTCCTCCATGTAGTATTTGGTCACGAAGGATGGGTCGGTGAACTTGTCCAAGATCTCCTCGGGTATACCGTCTATCTCGACGAGCATCCGCCTAATGGACTCGTCTCCGCGCTTAAGCCGCTCACAGGTCCCGGCCACGGCCTCCCCGGTCCAGTGCCACGCCCAAGGAAAAAGGACGTTGTAGCCTTGCATCCGCTTGAACCTTGCGTATGCGTCTCCCCGGGTGTAGGTGAAGCCGTGGCCTATGTGGAGGGGGCCGTTCTGATAAGAGTATGGGACGCAGATGAAGATCTTGGGGACGCCGGGCCTGGGATCTGCCTCGAATAGCCTGGCCTCCGCCCAGCGCTTAACCCACTTCTCCTCATAAGGTATAGCGGATTTAAGCTCCATAGCCTTGCAAATCCAGTATTCTCGGTTTATTTAAAAATGTGTTAGTCCGGTATACAGTACAAATAATGTTAAAGACGAGGAATTTTACAAATTTGACGGAAGGGTCCTGTTATAGAGAACTGGGCCCGTGGCCTAGCATGGATATGGCGCCAGCCTCCGGAGCTGGAGATCCCGGGTTCGAATCCCGGCGGGCCCGGATCCCGATTCTCTCACAGCTTAGAGGGAGCTGTATTTTCCCTGCTCTTCTTGGAGGGATAAGAGAGCGTTGGCTCTATGATACATTATCCTTATTTTCAGCTCGAGGTCCGATAGCCTTGCTTTGAGCTCGTCAGGCAGCTTCTGAGCGGAGAGATTCCTTACGTCTTTCAAGAGGTCTTCGAGCATCCGCTTCACCAAGTCGAGCCTAACCTCCCTGTTCAAGAGGCCCTCGCAGTAAAACACATCCGCCTCGATCTCCTTCAAACACTTCTCCACGTCCTCTTCGCTCAAAGACCCCACCTATCAGCCTCACCCCACCTATAATAAAAATCTTAAATGTAAAGGGAAAACGGCTTTCAGCGAAGACCAACGCGCAGGTGTCTCCCAGATGAAAGATTATCGGCGGAACCCGCTCTGGAGCGCCCTCGTCGAGACCGCAAAAAAGCTTCCGAGCTACGAGAGAGACGAGGAAAAGACGATGGACGAAATCCTGCCCCGGAAACCCGACATAACCCCCGAAGAGCTCGCCGAGGAACTCGGGATCCCGCTCGGAGAGGC
>JAGGVM010000022.1 GCA_021157985.1 Nitrososphaerota archaeon
TAACGTTAAGCCGGAGAGCTTTCAGAAGTTCCCGGATTACATCATAGGATTGGCGGAGATGGATGACGGGTTCAGGGCGCTCGCCTGGGTGAAATGCGACGACTACAGAAAGCTTAGGAGGAATATGAGGATCAGGATCGAGATAGGTGAAAGAGAGGAGGACGGCGTTTTGACCTACTTCATAGTCCCCGCGGATTAGCTCCGCTTCTTAGAGCTCGAGACGATGGACAACACGTCCCGGTCTTTCAGCTTATAGCTCGCGGGCAGCCGTATACCCGTTCTCGCATCGATCGCGTATAGAAGTCCCTTGGCTAGGTCGCTGTGTATTTCGCGCGCCAAGTCTTCCACGGTCGCTCCGTCGGGCATCAGGTATACGTCGGGTAGGACGTTTCCTTTATGGTCTGAGAGCTTCTGGACGTCGTAGACCGGGTAAACTGCGTTCATCTTCAGGAGCTTGAAGACGGTCACGTTCAAGGCGAATTGAACTCCTGTTCTCATGTATTCGTCGAGTATCTTGGTCTTGATGAAGTTCAGCGCCCATTTCTGCCTATCCGTCAATGACGCTCCCTTGATTATCTCGAACTTCTCCTCTCCTGGAATATATCTTATCAATCCTTTTTGCTCCGCTCGCCTGAGGATTAGCTCCGCCTCAGCGCTGCTTGGAACAACTATCTTATCGACCAGCTGATCTCTAAGCCTTTTGAAGTTCTCGGGCGCTGTGTCCAAATCCATTTTATTCGCTACGACGAGGGTGGGCTTCGAGATCTCTCTGAGAGCGGACGCGAACTTCCTGTCATCCGACGGCGTCCAGTTCTCGAAGTCTTTCTTATCAAGACCGGTCGCGCTCAACGCCTGCCTAATGTCCTGAGCAGTTACCTTAATTCCCCTGAAAACCGCCTCCATGGCGTCCGCGAGATCCATTCCCTTCTTCAATCCCCTGATTATCCTGTCCTCGGATCGATCCAAGAGCTTTATGAACCACATCACGAGCTCTTCCTCGATATCGTAGTAATCAGCGAGCGGGTCGCCGGTCCCGGGCTCAGTTAACCTGCCCTCCTCGTCAACGCTTCCGCTTGCGTCAACGACGTGGAGAAGCGCGTCCGATTGAGATGCCACTGAGAGGAACTGATTTCCCAGCCCTTTTCCCGCCCAGGCTCCCTTGATCAAGCCGGGCAAATCTATCAGCTCTATCGGTATATGTCTCCACCCGTTTATGCACTTAGAGTTTCTCGGATTATCTTTTACGCCGAACTCCTTGCAAACGCAGAGAGTGACGACGTGGGCGACCCCGTAGTTAGGCTCCTTGGTTGTAAACGGATAGGTGGATACTTCTGCGGAGCCCAGGGTCGCCGCGTTGAAGAAGGTGGTTTTACCCGTGTTCGTTTTCCCGATTAACCCTATTCGCACCGTAGCCAAGCGACTGAACTCACCCCACGCATATTATTCAAGGCGCTTGTAGAAAACTTTTCTCAACGATCACCGGCTTGAGATAAAAGGGAAATCGGATTCCTGGATGTGAAAATATTGTTTAGGGATTTTAGAGCCTTGTTTAAAGCGGTAGAACCTGTTTCTCCAGATGCGTATTTAGCACTATTGCGGCGGAGGCATACATGGCGCTCAGCCCGCAGAGGATTCCCTCGAGCCCGGCGATCCGTATCACTATCGGCGAGCCGGTAGACGCTAGGACGAAGAAGCCTGTGGCCAGCAGGAAGAAGAGGATCGTCAAGGTGACGAAGACCAGTGGCACCGCGAACTTTGAGACCTTGAAGGATCCGATTGTCAGGTAGAGGGTGAAGAGGCCCCAGAGGAACATCGCGAAGCCGAGCTCGACCGGCGAGATCTCGGCGACCCCGAGCCGGTTCAGCAGCATGGCTAGCGACAAAGCTATCCAGAAGCCGCCGTAAGACGTGAAGGCCGTCAACCCGAAGATGTCTCCGCGTTTTCCATCGATTAGGCCTGCGAAAATCTGGATTAGGCCGCCGTAGAAGAAGCCGAAGCTGAAGGTCAGGGTCGGGGTCTCGATGAAGCCGGCGTTATGCAGGTTTAGCAGCACCGTTGTGAGACCGAAGCCAGCGAGACCTAACGCTGCTGGAGAAGCCCACTCAGATTTCTCGGACATAGCGGGATTTCACTGTTTCAGCGGGCTTATAAAGATTCTACGAGGATGTTTAGTAGAGGAATCCTAGGAATATCAAGGCGGCTACGAGGATTAGGTTTAAAGCGATTAAGAGCTTAAGCTTGAGCTGGGGAGCGGATGACTCCAACCCGGGTTCACCTGACAATATGGTTTTGTCAAGGGATTTTATCCGTTTTCTTTCTAGAGAAGGCTTGAAGATACTTCGAGATCATTAGAGTAGTTCGCTGGGGATTCGATTGAGCTAGAATTCTTGGTCTTGCTTTTCGGGCCGGGTCTTTTCTCCGGGTTCTTGGCGGTTTTCCGGTTGAAGCTCGAGCATTGATTTGAGGAGCTCTCTTTGATCTATCTCCACCTTAGCCCTCCACCCCATGAGCAAGACGTCTTCATCGGTCTTCTCGATGTATCCCCTTCGAATGGCGCGCTCGAGATAGGACTCGGCTTTCCACCTCGGGAGCTTCGTCTGGAGAATTTCTAGGACCTCTTTCATCGGCGCTTTTCCACCTCGGCTGGCCAGGATCGAGAGGGCTACCGCTAAGACTGCGACCTCGTCTATACTCCATCCCGCTGTGACCAAGTCCGAGAGGAGCATTGGATGGGAGAGGGTCACGTAGAACCTGGCCTTGTCGAAGTCCTTCTCCTCCTCGAATACTGTTTTCACCTCGAGCCCAAGCCTCTTGAGATGGGAGTTCAAGGCGTCGATTACCTTCATGTAGTTTTTTCCAAGCCGGTATTTCAGCTCCCATCCCTTGACGCCGGGTTTTCGATGGCTTCTGAAGAGGAGCATCGCTGCGGCGGTCATGAGCTTCTTCGAGAAGCTGTCCTCGCTCACCGCGCTTCACCTCCCATGACTATCACCAGGGATGATGGCCTCTTTCGCTCCGCCTTCTCTCTGCGCGGTATTAGCTTTATCTCGTTTTTCAACGGGTTTCTCTTCACGTCGACGAATCCCTCGGTTATCAGGAAGCTTAGGAGATAAGCGCGCTCGAAGCTCTCCTCGAAGCCGCCTCTCCTGATGAAATCCCAGTAATCGATCTCTCCACGGGACTCGTATTCTCGGAGGAGCTCTTGATGAAGCATCCTTATCTTTTCATCGACGTCTTCTTCGGCGGCCAGCTTAGCCTTCAGCAGCTCAACCTCTCTATCCGATATCTTCCATCCCCAGACGCGTTCACCGCTTCTCGGCGGGAGGCCGAGGAAGTAATCGATGCCTTGTTTAAGCCTCTGGAAGGTGACTTGTTCAAGCGAGATTATCGGTCTCCAGGCTTTCAGGAAGGCTCGGACTATGGATTTCTTGTCGGCGGCGAGGAGCTTCGTCCCTATCAGCTGGGCGTCGACGAAGAGGGCTTGAGCGCTGTCTCTCAGCCACTTGTGCTGGAGAGCTATTATCGCGGCTATCTTGTACATGGTTTCGGCGTCGAGGACGTAGTGGTCGAGCTCCTGGTTTTCTTCGAGGGCTTTCCTCAGGGTTGAGAGGAGTTCTTTCACGTTGACCGTGAAGGGGTCGAGGCCGCGCTTCTCCACGCTTTCGCAGATCTTTATTATCTTCTCTAATTCCTCTCGGGTAAGCTTGACCTTCTTAGGCTCGCTCACGGCGCGCCCCTCCCGATCGCAGATTTCCCTCCCACGTTCTGAACCAAGATTATGTTCATTCCTTCTTCGACCGGGATCTTGCCCGGGGTTATCAAGATGTATTGGGTTCGCGACTCGCTTTTCGCGACGTTGACGAGGAGCTTTATCATCCGCTCCCTGTTGAGCGGGTCGAGGTGTACGTCGAACTCGTCCACCGCTCTAAAAGGCGATTTCACGTATTTCTGGAGCGCGAGGAGGAAGGCCAGGGTTCCGACTATTCTCTCTCCTCCGCTGTGGGTTTGAGCGTCGAGAAGCGTGGGCTCGGCTCCCTTGAACCCTATATGCAGTTCCAGGCTCGCCTTCTCGGGGTCCTCCAAGTTTCTGAGAACTATTCTGCCTTTTCCTCCGACGGTTGAGAGGATTGCGTCGAACTGGGGCTCGACTTCGCTGATCAGGTTTCTCAGGAACTTCCTCCAAAGCTCCTTCCTGTATTCAAGCTCCTCTAATGCCTTCTGGAGGTTCTCCTCGACCTCCTTTGACTTTAACTCGGTTTCACGGTATCTCGAGTCGGAAACTAGATACATGTCTTCTGCTTCTTCTAAGACGTCTCCGAGCGACGCTATCTTCAGGGTCACGGCTTTTATGTCCTCCATGATCTCGCTCGGCTTTCTCCTGGCCTCAACCCGCTCCCCGATTGCCGAAGCGTTTCCAATCCGCTCCGCGAGCTCCTTCTTCAGCCTGTTAAGCTCGTAGGATAGCTTCTTTCTCTCAGACCTGTTTTGCTCCAGCCTGTATTTCGATACCTCTGCTAAGCCCTTTTCCTCGAGCAGCGTGTCCA
>JAGGVM010000064.1 GCA_021157985.1 Nitrososphaerota archaeon
ATCGTTACGGGGCGTATGTCCTTTGGCCCTCTGCCGTCGATCCTCTTGTTCTGTAAGAGAAGGTTGTAGATCTTGTTTCGCATTATCCGCGCGGTTAGGTTCTTCTTAGATGACAAAGCCATCTTTCATCACGCCTCCATACGCGCTGAACTGAACTTCTTCTTCAAGGTCTCGCGCTGCATTCTATAGATCTCCGCGATCCCCTTCTGAGCGAGCTCCATTCCTTTCTTGAACTCCTCCGGGGTTAGTCTGCCGTTCAGCTGAAGCAATACTATTGAGTTGAAGCGCGGAGCTATCGCGACGGGCATATCTGCTTCACCGTACTTATCCTCGACATCGCATAAGTCCAAGACCAACTGTCCCTCGACTTTCCCCACCGCCACGGCCGCGATCAAATCGGCCATCGGTATGCCGGCGTCGGCCAGCGCCAAGGATGCCGCGGTTAATCCAGTAGTCCTCGTCCCTCCATCGGCTTGAATCACTTCTATGTAGACGTCTATCGAGGCGCGTGGAAATTCCTCGAGGAACACGACCGTTTCCAGCGCCTCTCTTATTACCTTCGACAGCTCGACCTCCCTCCTCGTCATTCCCAAGGGTTTTCTCTCCTCAACGCTGAAGGAAGTCATGTGATATCTGCAGTTCAGGATCGCTCTATCCGGGAGCGCGAGATGCCTTGGGTGGGCTTCTCTCGGGCCGAAGACCGCCGCGATTACCTTCGTTCCGCCGAACTCGACGTAGGCGGATCCATCGCTCTTGTCTAGGACCCCTACCTCCATTTTTACAGGTCTGAGCTCGTCGGGTCTCCGGCCGTCCACCCTTATCCCCTCATCGCTTATCAGTTTCTCGGGTTTTTCCTCCATGTCATGCATAACCTCCCATTTCTCCTCTACACCATGCGCTTTTCCGGGGATTCAGAGCACTCGACTCTATATATATCATCAACCCAGCCCGCCGGGGACTCATTTCTCCAAGAGCTCTTTTATGAGCTTCTCGACCCTCTCGGTAAGCCCGGAGGTATGGGCTTCTTGATCTATCAGCTGGATCGCCTTCATGGCGGCGAACTCGTGCTTGGGGGAGGGGCCGTTTATCACGATTAACCCGTTTTTCCCCGTGACTATATCGCATCCCGTCAATTTCTTGACCATGCTTATCATGGATCCTTTCTTGCCTATTAGCCTAGGAATCTTGACGGGGTGGATCTGGATGAGCAAACCGCTTTCGAACTTCTTTATCCTCGTGCTCCGCTCAAGGATCACCCCGCTCAACCCGCTTTCCCTAACTTTTACGTAGATCACGTCGCCGACCTTCAGGTTCATGCTCTTAACCTCAGCGCGGTCCGGAACCCTGATTATCCCCGTTAGATGCCTTCCAAGATCTACCTCGAAGCCGTTGGGCTTGACGTCCGAGACTATCCCTATGACCCTGTCTCCGGGAGCCGGCTTATACGCTCCCTTAAACGGGATCACAGTGACCTTATTGTTTTTCACTATAGCGAAGCCTATCTGAGCCGCGTAGACTTTTCCTCCGACCGAGTAGGTTCCCTCACCGCTTCTCTTACCGTTGTCGGATAATAGTTGCCCGGGTAAAACGACTTCATGTTCCGAAAAATATACAGGCATGAAAACTCATCCCTCCAACTGCGTTACCTCGACTCTTCCGCTCGAGATCTTGTTCAGCTTTTCTATTAAGTCTACGTGTAGGCCTGTTGGAACCTCGACCACGCTTGTCCAGCTGCCATCTTTTCCCCATTGCTCGCTCGTTATCTTGCCCATGCTCTTCACGACGCCGTAGGCCCTCGCCGCGATATCCGCGGGAAGCCTGATCTTGAACTTCAGCACCCCGGTCTTGAGGGGGAGCACAGTTCTGAGCTTATCGATTATCTTAAGCGCCTGCTCCTTCGCGTCCTTGAAGGGGTCTATCTGGACCCCTGCTTCCTCCATGGCCAGCTCGATCCGCTGAGGCGGATGCGGGAGATTCGTCCGGGGATCGATCGCGTTCTTCGCTATGAAGTCTATTATCTGCTTTCTCTTCTCCTCGATCAGCTTTCTACGCTGCTCAGCGGTTACGTGGACGACGCCTTCCCTGAGGATCACCTCGGCGATCTTCATGAAGTCGGTCGTGCCGAACGCCTTCTTCAACGCGTCCTCTCCGGCTCGGATTCCCTTCTTAGCGTCCTTGTAGACCTCGTCGTATACGATGATCTTCGAGACTGGGATCTTCTCGCCCATCCTGTACTTCAGGGCTTTATCCGGGTCGACTAGGATCTCGTAGGTCTCTCCCCGCCTCTCTATCCTAGCTATAGTATAGCCTTTCGACAAGGCTCTACCCTCTCTGAGGAGATTAAGGGGTCCGCCGGTATTAAATGCCTTTCCCAGCCCTCCGGGAGGCTAGGAGCCCCGCTTCTTTATGAACTCGTCCAGCTTCCTCCTGAGCTCTTCCTGAGGCATTACGGTGAACTTCTTCGCCTCAAGGGGCACCGTGGCCAATCTGACGGTCCAGTTCTCGTCGATCTTCTCCGCCGACTCGACTAGGCTTCTGAGAGCGAGATCCACCGCCTCCTCTAGGAACATATCCCGCTTATACTCCGCCTCTAGGATGCTGCGCACCTTCTCCGCTCCACGGCCTATCGCCCACGCATCGTACTCCAGAACCATCCCGCTCGGCTCCGTGTAGAAGACCCGGGGACCTGTATCATCGACTCCGCCGAAGAGGAGGGCTACCCCGAAGGGCCTGACGCCGGCGTGCTGGGTATACATCTGCATGAGGTCTCCAATGTACTTGGTTACGGCTTCAACGGTCGGCGGCTCGTCGTAGGTGAGCCTCAGGACCTGCGCCCTGAGCCTCGCGCTGTCCACTAGGACCCTTGCATCCGAGTTAAGGCCTGATGCGACGACGCCTATGTGTTCATCCACTTGGAAGAGCTTCCAAGAATAGTTCGCGTTCTGGAGCTTCGTGTGCATTCTTTCCTCGACGGCCAGGACCACTCCATCGTTGCTCGCGATGGCCATAGCCGTCGACCCGGATCTAACCGTTTCAAGAGCGTATTCAACCTGGTAAAGCCTCCCCTGGGGAGAGAATACCGTGATCGCGCGGTCGTATGCTCCTGCAACGCCCAAAGCCAAATCCGTTCGCCTCCAAAAGTAAAGAACGCAGCCTAGAACTTAATTAAGAATTCCTCCGATTCCGCTCCGCTTATATAGCGCGGGGTCTCAGAGACCGGATTCCCGGGCCGTGGAACGCTCAAATACTGGGCCAGGGCTTTCGTCGGTTGGATGAGCCTCTTGGAGCTCGCGGTCGGGGGCTCGTTGATCGTTCTGGGCTTGCTTCTCGTGTTTTTGTCGCTGTCCTCGTTGAGAGGCGAGGTTAGGGGAGGCGGAGTCATCCTGATAGGGCCTTTCCCGATAATAATCGGAGGCTCGAGAGCTGTGATAGCGCTTCTTATAGCCTTCTTCCTGATCGCTCTCCTGGTCCTCGCGTTTGGCTTTCTGGGTGCTGGCTCATGACCTATAGGAGGGTTCCTCCGGAAGCATCGGCTGTAATGCTGTTCCTCGGGATAATCTTGATTTTCATCGGCTTTCTCGTCATAGCCTCCGGGGCGGCCGGGGAAAAGGGGCAGGGAGCGGGAGTAATCCTGATAG
>JAGGVM010000153.1 GCA_021157985.1 Nitrososphaerota archaeon
GATGAGCATTAGCGACGCCGTGAATACGAGCGCCTGGCCTATTTTATCCAAGGTGGATAGTTTTCCGAAGACGAGCTCGTAGATGGGAGAGGATGCCCTGAGATATCCGTCGACAGTTATCATGGCCAAGGTTGCCGCAAACAGGATCAAGGGGAGATTCTTGTATTTCAGGGGACTGAAGAACCTTTCACGGTATCTGAAAACCCGGATAACTACGCGGTCCTCTTCGCGCTTAGCTGTCGGAATGTATCCCAGCTCCTTGAGCTCCTTGTAAAGATGCTTGAACTTCTCTTTGATCTCCTCGTCGGCCACGTGGAACGTGAGAACCCCTGACTCGTAGAAGACGTCCTCAACGAGGAAGTAGCTCTCTACAGCGCCCTTTATCTTCTCAAGCTCTCCATAGTACGCTTCCAAGTCCTACTAGACTGAAATATCCGAGGCTTTAATCTTTTTCAAGCCATTGAAGGGGCCGCGGGCCGCTTAAGCATGCTCTTCGAAAAGCGGGAAGTCAAGATTTATACTAACCCTTAGTCAATTTCAGGCGTCGCCGGAATGGTGAGCTACGAGCGCCAGCAAGCCTTCCAGATTAGGGAAGCGGAGTTCAGCGACCTGCCCCACGTCATGAGGATAAACAGGATATGCTTGCCCGAGAACTACACGTACTTCTTCTTTGAGTCGATTCTCAGGAATTATCCGAAGACCTTTCTAGTGGCCGAGGTAGATGGAAACATAGCTGGGTATATCATGTGCAGGGTTGAACGCGGGTTCTCGAAGTTCGATAGGCTAAGCTTCAAAAAGCTCGGCCACGTGATCTCCATAGCGGTTCTCCCAGAATATAGGAGGAGGGGGATGGGAGAGAGCCTGCTCGAAAGCGCCCTTAAGGCGATGAAGGGACATTACGGATGCGAGGAGGCATATCTCGAGGTAAGGGTTTCAAACATCCCAGCGCTCACGCTTTACAGAAAGCTGGGCTTCACGGTCGTCAAAACCGCGAGGAGATATTACATAGACGGCGAAGACGCCTACGTGATGGCGAAGAAACTCTAAGCAGCTTTTAAGGGAGAATTTATCTAAGGAAGAAGCAGGTTACCGGATTTCACCTTCACGATCAGGATGCTGACCTCGTTGGGCTCGGCGGAGACCTCGTCGCTGAACTTCACCTTTCCGGTTAACCGGTTCACGTGCACGAATCTTCCTTTAGGAAGATCTTTGAGCCTGCAGAAGTAGACTATGGGATTCAGAGACGCTGCCGGGGTCAGGAAGGTAAACGCGATTTTCTTCTCCTCGTCTAGGTTGAGGATTGAGAAGTGGAGGTTGGAGGCCAGGAACGCGAGCTCCTCAATCGATGAAACCTCCAGCTTCAATGTCTTAGACTCTTCACCGCTCATCGATTACCCCCTCCTTGAATATATCGAGACGCGGAATTATCTTCGACGCCTCCTCCAAGTCTTTGTGACTATCTATGCTCATCCATATGCAGGATTCGAAGAGATGGGCCTTGAGCTTGCCTTCCTCTGCGAGCTTCGGGAAAGCCGTCCGCTCAATATCACCTGACTCGGGAAGATAATCGAATATCTCCGGCTTGAACGCGTAAACTCCCGCGTTTATCCAGTACTCGCTTATCCGCGGCTTCTCCGTGAACGACTTTATCTTCATGGTTTTTTGGTCGAAGTGTACTATGCCGAAGGGTGAGGGAAGATGGACGAGGGCCATCGCTCCAACGTAGCCGTCTTCCAAGTCGTCGATCAAAGCGAGGGGATTAAAGTCCGTCAACACGTCACCATTCAAAACCAAGAAGGAATCCTCTTTCTTCAAGATGTGCTCGGCGTTCTTTAACGCTCCTCCGGTTCCAAGCGGCTCCTCCTCGACCACGTACCCTACCTTCACTCCGTATCTCGACCCATTCCCCACGCGCTCAATTATCTTCTCCTTGAGGTATCCGGCGCAGATTATTACCTCGTCAACCCCATAATGCTTCAACCACTTGATCTGCCACTCGATTATCCCCTTACCGGCAATGGGAAGCAGAGGCTTAGGAGTGGTTTCAGTAAGCGGTTTAAGCCTCTTACCATAACCGCCCGCGAGGATAACCGCCTTCATCGATAAAACAAGCTATGGCAAAGTAAATAAAAATTAAGCAAAAAAGGGTTCCAATCCGTTAAGCTGGAATAAAGTTAAGGAAAATTAGGATTTAAGAGGCGTCTTGTTCGTTACGTCTAGTCGGTCAACGCCTACTTTTCTCAACGCATATGCAAGTTCCTTCAAGTAGTCGCCGTATCCGAATATCCAGTGGAATTCTTCATCCGGATACTCGCAGCGGTCAAGCATTAAAAATAAGCCATCATAATTTATTTTCTGAACTTCACTCTCGGACCCTTGTTCGTGTCTTCGATTATTATTCCGATTTCCGAGAGCTTGTCCCTTATGCTATCGCTCAGCTCGTATAGCCTCCGCTTTCTGAGCTCTTCCCTGATTTCCAGTAGAATGTTTAGGACCTTGGCGGCGTCCGCCGGATACTTCATTTTAGCGGGTTTATAGTTCTGGAGCAGGCCTATTGACTGCGAGAGCTCGAGGATCGCGCCGTAGTAGGCTTTTAACGCCGTTTTCGAGTGCTTCGAGCTGGATTGGATGTACGAGTTCGCGGATCGGGTGAGCCGGTATATTTCGGCGAGGGCGCCCGGGGTGTTGAAGTCGTCTTCCATGGCGCGGATAAAGGCTTTCCTCGCTTCTCCGATCTCTCCCGGGACCTCTCCTCTTTCCTCGGCTTCATCCACGAGCTCGTAGAGCTGGTTTAGGGTGTCTCTTATTCTTCGGAGGTTTTCCTCCGCCTGCGAGAGGGATTGCTCGTTGTAGTCTATCTGGCTGCGGTAGTGGGCGGAGAGGATGAATAATCTGAGGACGTCGGCCTCGTATTTCTTCAAGGCGTCTCTTATCGAGATGAAGTTCCCCAGGCTCTTGCTCATCTTTTCACCGTTTATCGTTAGGTAGCCTGTGTGAAGCCAATAGCGCGCGAAGGGCTTCTTACCCGTATAGGCCTCGGCTTGAGCTATCTCGTTCTCGTGGTGGGGTAGGATCAGGTCCTGGCCTCCTCCGTGAATATCTATCTGCTCGCCGAGATACTTTATCGCCATCACGCAGCACTCGATATGCCATCCGGGAAAACCTTCACCCCACGGGCTATTCCATTTCAAGAGATATCCTTTCTCGGCTTTCTTCCAGAGAGCAAAGTCGGCCGGATTCCTTTTCCGCGGATCGGGCTCTATTCTATGCTTTATTAGCTCTTCGTACTTCACTCCGGAGAGCTTTCCGTAGTCCGGGAAGGTCGAGACGTCGAAGTAAACGTTTCCGTCGACGACGTAGGCGTGTCCCTTCTCTATCAAGCCCTTGATGAACTCGATCATGTCCAAGATGTGCATCGACGCCCTGGGCTGGATGTTCGGCCTCCGGATCCCGAGGGCTTCCATGTCCTTGAAGAACGCGAACATGTACTTGTCGACGAGCTCCATGGGCTGAAGCTTCTCGCGGCCCGCACCCTCGATTATCCGATCCTCTCCCGTCTCCTCCCTCAGGTGCCCCACATCCGTGATGTTCCTGACGTAGAAGACCCTGTAGCCCCGGTACTCGAGGAATCGAATTATCGCGTCGAAAGCAATGTAGGTCCGCGCGTGGCCCAGGTGCGCGACGTCCTGAACCGTCGGCCCGCAGACGTACATCTTGACGAGACCCGGCTGGATGGGTTCGAATGGCTCGTAGCGCCTTCCAAGGGTGTTGAATACCCGGATCGGCATCTGGAGTGACCCCGGATCGCCGGGTAAAAAGTGCTGCTTCGGATTTATATGTTGAAGAAAGGTTTATAAATTAGTGTTCGCGGTATGATGCGAGAAAAAGTTTAAGGGTGATTAAGAAGTGTCATCGTCTAAAAAGTTTAGGATCTGGAAGGAGGGTATGATCTGCCCCGAGTGCGGCAACGACGTCCTAGTATACGACCCCAAAACGGGTGAGATCAGCTGCCCGAGCTGCGGCTACGTGGTCCAAGAGAGAGGCGTGGACAGGGGGCCTGAGTGGAGGAACCTCGACGAGGAGGAGGATAGGAGCAGGGCCGGAGCCCCGCTTTCCATAATGTATCGCGATCACGGTCTCTCGACAATAATCGATAGGATCGATGAGGACGCCGCGGGTAGGAGGCTACCTAAGGAGACGAGAGAGAAGCTCCTGAGATTGAAGAAGCTCGACGCCACGTCTCAGGTCAGCGCCTCAGAGGCCAGGAACCTCCAGCAGGCCGTGAACATCCTGCAGATCTACGTCGATAAGCTGCATCTCAGCCAGGCGATCGCGGAGCGCGCGATGCTGATCTACAGGAAAGCATTGAAGGCGGGGCTGGTTAGGGGAAGGTCGATAAGATCGATAATGGCTGCGGCTGTTTACGCGGCTTGCAGGCTTATGGGAGCCCCGAGGGATCTCAGAGAACTCGAGAAGGCTTACCCGATAGTGAAGAGGAAAACTGTTGCCCAGGGATACAGGCTCCTCCTCAAGCACCTGAACCTCAAGGTCCCGGTGGCGGATCCCGCGATCTACTTGAACAAGATAGCGTCTAAGGTCGGGCTCGATCAAGAAACCGTTCAGGAGGCCTTGAGGATCCTGCAGGAAGCTCACAAGAGGGGAGCGACCGTTGGAAAAGACCCAGTCGGAATGGCCGCCGCCGCGCTTTACATGGCGTGCCAAGAGCGGAATCAACCCATAACTCAGAAGGATATAGCTAGGGCCGCCGGCGTCACCGAGGTGACGGTGAGAAATAGGTTCAAGGGCTTGAAAGAGGTTCTCGAAGGAGATTACATGGCTTAAGGCTCTCCTCCAACCTTCGGCTACAAGATCTCTATGTTGTCTTCCACGAGACCCATTGAAAGCAGGATCTCCTTAACTTTTTGTCTATGATCTCCCTGAAGAATTATCATGTTGTTCTTGACCGTGCCGCCGGAGGCGCAGGCGGCTTTAAGCTTCTTCGCCAGCTTGTGGAGGTCTTCCTTCCCGTTGTCCAGTCCCTCGATGATAGTAACGGGTCTGCCCCACTTCCGCGTTTCAAGCTTTATCTTCACCCTCTGTTGCTCGCGGCTTATCGTGCCGCAGACGCACAGTGACTTCGGTAGACCGCAAACCGGGCAGATTTCCTCCATTACCTACCTCCTTTCAACTCATTTGATATAGGCGGTTATATAAGTTTGACCTCCTTTCACCCATCGCAACGTTATAAAATCCGCGTCAAACCTGTCAAGATTTCTATCTAAACCTATATTCTCGACATCGCATATTATTGAGAATCGAAGTTGAAGATCGATGTTGATTTCGTCGCATCCATGGCTCAGAAGCTCGTAAGAATAAACTCCGAAAACCCGCCGGGAAGAGAGCTGGAGATTGCGAGCTTCGTAGCTGAAAGGCTTTCAGAGCTCGGGCTCAAGGCCAGGGTCGATAGATTCGAGGATCGAGCGAACGCCGTCGGATCGATCAGGTGGAGCGATGGAAAAACCCTCCTACTCCTGACCCATTTAGACACCGTTCCAGCCGGAAGCCGGGAGAACTGGCGAAACCCACCCTTCGACGGAATAATACGCGGTGGAAGGGTTTACGGACGGGGAGCGGCGGATGCAAAAGGCTCCCTGGCCTCGATGCTGGGAACGTTGAAGTCGATTTCGGACTCGGGGATGGAGCTTAGAGGTCAGCTCGTCGTGGCGGCGGTCGCGGACGGCGAGGGTAAGTCGAGGGGCGTGAAGAGGCTTTTATCGAGGGGGATGAAGGCAGATTACGCGGTCGTCGGAGAGCCCACGGAGCTCCTGGTCTGCACAGCGAATAAGGGGAGATTAACTGTCTCAGCGAGATTCCTTGGAAAACCCGCTCACCCGAGCTCTCCGAAGCCTGCTTCGAACCCGATCCAAGCGGCGATGGAATTTCTCCTGAAGATTGATGAAGAGCTTGTTGAAAATCTTCCAAGTCACCCCATCCTAGGGCGGGCCACGATCGCTCCGACGATCATTCGAGGAGGATTAGCTGACAACGTCATCCCCGATGAAGTCGAAGTGACCTTGGATCGAAGAGTTCTTCCCGGAGAGGAACTTGAAGCCGTAATGAAGCCGATAAGGAAAATCGCGGAAGAGGCTGCGGAGAAAACGAAGATTGATTTCGAGGTCGCGATAAGGAAGTGGATACCTCCAGCCGAGTCCGATTCGGAGACAGAAATCGCTAAGATCGCCGTAAAAGCGGTTTCGGATAAGATCGGGAGAAAAGTGAAGCCCGCAGGATTCGCTGGAACGAGTGATACGGTCTTTTTAGTTCACGCGGGGATTCCAACGATCATTCTTGGCCCGGGAAGCCTCGAGCAGGCTCATAGCCCCGATGAATGGATCTCGGTAAGCGAGCTCGCCGACGCCGCCGAGATCTACGCCTCTATAATCGCGAAAGTCTTGGGGAGAAAGACTTAACGGCTTTCATAGGCCCTCTTCTTCTCCTCGTATTCCTCTCTCCGCATCCTGAACCTCGCTGGAATGCCTACGACTACACTGTCAGCTGGGACATCCCTCGTGACGACCGCTCCCGCCGCCACGACAGAGTTCTCCCCCACCTCTATTCCCGCCATGAGAATCGCTCCCGCCCCGATCACCGCACCCCTCCTTATCTTAACGCCTACAAGCTTTCTGCTGACCGGATATAGGTCGTTCGTGACCACCACGTTAGGGCCTATGAAGACGTCGTCCTCGACCACGGTTAGATGAGGCAAGTAAACTCTCGACTGAATATTCACGTTCGAGCCTATCTCGACCCTCCCATCGAGCTGGCTGTAGCTCCCTATCCTGCTATTGGCGCCTATCCTAGAATATTCGCGGATCATCACTCCGTGCCCCGTCTCAACCCCGCCCTCGATCTCGACCTCCTCGTAGATTATCGAGTGGCTTCTTATGATGCAGTGGGGGCCTATCTTCGCTCCCGCGCTCATCTCGTCGAGCTCCTCGACGCTTTTGGGAAGCTTGAGAAGCTTGCTTCGCTTCGGGTATCCGACGTAAACCAAGTTATCGATCACTGTTCCCTCTCCTATCACGGAGCTCCCCAAAATAACCGACATCCCTATGGCGTTCCCCCGGACCACGGCCTTCCGCGAAATGAAGCCTATCATCATCGCGTATCCACGCCGTCCGCAATACTTATTTCTACTGAAAACGCTGGATCACCGATATGTCTCCGCATCTGATAAAGAACTTCGATGAACTCGTGGCCATGAGAAAGGGGAGAGAAGCAACGCTGAGAAGGGCTGTTTTAGAGGCAGCTGAAGCGGGGGTCAAAGCGGTTATGCCCGAGAACTTCATGAAGAAGCTTCGCGTCTCGGGAAGAGTTCTGAGGGTTGACGGCGCCGTGAAAATAGATTTACGTAGATTCGATGAGATCGTGGTGCTCGGAGCCGGTAAAGCGAGCATAGGCATGGCCAAGTACGTTGAGAAAATTCTCCGCGGCAGGATCTCCGGAGGAGC
>JAGGVM010000052.1 GCA_021157985.1 Nitrososphaerota archaeon
CTATATGCTCAGAAAACCTAAAGACATAAGTGAGGCTGTTTTCATAAAGAACCTAGTAAATATAACAGTAGCCGGGTTTAAAAATGAAGGGGGATCTTAAATTGTATGAAGGGTCAATGTTGTTAATGCAACTAATATCAATAACGTTATGATTGCGAGGTCTCTTAACTCTCTCCAGTACTATAGGGTTGCCATTTATAGAAATTAGAGTCCCCAAGACAAGTAACAAGAGTTTTAGAAGCAATTATAATTCCATACCTATTGACCTCTATATTAATAATAGCGGGCCCGCCGGGATTCGAACCCGGGTCCTCCGGCTCCGAAGGCCGGCGCCATATCCATGCTAGGCCACGGGCCCTAGCTAAAGGAATGTTTTCCCGGTTCTTGATCTTTTTCTCGGGGGTATTCTCTCTTGAATTTTCTGGGTATAACTTCGAAGAATTTAGAGCTGTAAGTCTTAATTTTCGGTGTGTCGCGTTTGTCCCCGGAATATGGCTAAGAGCTTCAGGAAGTTCAAAAACCTTGCGATCGATGTTTCATCAGAAGCGAACGAGGTAATAGTGGATTTATTGAGGATATTGAAATCAAAATACGATTACCGAACTCTCTCAACTCTGACGGGGTTCCCGGTCTCCACTTTAACCAGATATATAACGGGGAAGACCTCTCCTAAGGGAGCTAAGGCGAAGAAGCTCCTCGAACGCCTCCTGAACAGCGTGAACGTGATGAGGTTGATTATAGAGGAGGGTTTCGACGGGAACGGTGTGGATCTCGCGAGGGTGATGCTTAACCCGAGTATGGTCAAGATAATCGGCGCCCACGTGATAAACGAGTTCACGGGGATGAAGATCACGTCAATCCTCTCGCTCGACGTCCTCAGCATGCCGTTAGCCTCATACATAGCCTCCGCGACCTCCAGGCCTATGCACATAGTGTCCTCGGAGCCGATCTCGATGAACGGCGACGCCACCCCGATAATCTTCGCTGACGGGGGTAATGGATCCGCAAGGGCTTACTGGCTTCTCGCGAGAAAGAACTGTAGGAGTGAAAGCGTCTTAGCCGTGGCTTCTCAGACCCCTAACCCGTATTTCTTTAACGCCTTGGTGGATGCTTTGAGGAAGATGGAGATGGAGCTGGGCGGGTTCTTTACAATAGTTGCTCGGGAGGAGGATTTGAAGAAGCTTCGAATCCCCCCGGGGGTTAAGAGATCATATATCGTGCTGAGTTAGACGTATTCTCTCCAGACGTGGCCGCATTTCCTGCACTTGAAGAACTGGGTCATGGGTTCGTCGGCGGACCGCGTCTGCACGAACCAGTAATACGCCTCTCTTGCCCCACATTTCGGGCATACGACGTCCGTGGTTACGGGTAAGAGTTTCTCCTCTTCTCCTCTCTCTATGACTGCGACCTCGGCGGACTGATGCCTCCGAACCTTCGTGTAAATTACTCCGCCTTCTAGGGGTTTCTCATATCCGCATTTCGGGCATACCCAGGCGGGTTTACCCGTTTTCCTCAAAACCATGACCTTACCGCATCTCGGGCAGATCTCCACTTCTCCGCACCGGTAGTGCGGCATCGGAGGTTCTAATTAAACTATTCTATCACAGTTTCTCGAATTCTTCCCTCAGCTGGCTCGAAATCTGCTTAAGCTCTCTTACAGCCTGCTTCAACGCATCTTGGGCCTTTATCTTCGAGGGGTCGGTCTTAACCCTCAGGATTATTTTCTTCGTGAGCGGGTGCTCTATGAACATTCCAGCGTAATCAACTCCGTCGATCTTCTGCATGAGCTCGCTTAGGGAGTCGAAGAAGCTCGGATCCTCCTCGGACGCTTCGATCTCCAAGTAATCATCCCTAATGCTGAGGACCTTGATCTTCAAAATCGTTTTCACCCCATCATAGACGCTATGCGCTCCAAGTTTCCATAATACGGCACGATTTTACGTTTTTGCTTCTCTCCGCACCTCGAGCACACGAGCGTTCTCCCCGCCTTTATCAACGGCCCCGAACACTTCTTACATATCCCGTAAACGACCCCCAAGTTCGGCCTCCATATCGAAACCCCTATAACCCCCATGAAGTTCGTCACGACTAATCCGACGGCGAGGTCCCCGACTCCAACGTACTCGTCCATGGTCCCCCTTCTCCCTCTATTCGGTAGAATGACAGCGGTTTTGGGGTGCTTGACGGCTTTTCCGTTGACGGCGATGATGCTGGCGATCGCTATCTTGTCCTGAACCTCCCTGACTTGGAGTAGGACCTGGTCTCCGACCTTCACTTTCTCGACCTGCTTAATGGGCTTCACCTTAACGATCCGCTTAGATCGATCGTATTGGACTACTCCGCTTATCAGGGAGGCGACGACGCCGTCTCCATGCAGCTTAGCGTTCTCCCCCGGGCTGTATTCCTCCTCAACGCATATCGGCTCGCCCGGAGTGACGAGCTCCCCATCCTTCACGAACACCATCTCCCTAAGCCACCTCCATTCTCATGTAATCAGGCTTCCTGAGCACGTCCTCCCACTCGAGCTCGCCGACCGCGACCAAGGCCTCCCTCGGAAGGAGCAAGGGCTTCTCGAGCCTGAACTGGTCCTCTATCGAGAGCCTCGGGCAAGCGGTGTTCACGAACCCCTCGAGCGGTATGTCCCTCAAGTAATCTGCCTGTACCTCGTTCATTATAAGGATCTCAGCTTGCTTCCCAGCCTTCCTGAGAATCTCCGCGAGCCTCCGCCCGCTTCCAAGCCTATACTGACCCGGCTTAACGCTCACTATGACTCCTACCCGCCTCGAAGACTTGAACTCCTCGATATACGCGTACCTCGACCTTAAAATCCTATCCACATCCCCCTCTAAGTCCCGGGTTTTCCCGGTTTCGGGGTCGGCTGCATAGACTTTTTTCGGGGTCTGGAGTGCGAGGCCGAGGCCGTGGAACACGCTCCCTATCACGAGGAAGGCTTCTACGCGGCTGGATAGCCCGAGGAGGGTGGTGTAAGCGCATCCCAGGACCTGGCCAGGGTATCTGAGAGGCGGAACGGGCCGGCCGATATACGGCTCTATACCGGCTTTCTTCAGCTCTTCTAAGATCAGGTCCGCGAACCCCCGCCACTGAACCGTGAACCCGACGCCGACCCTCCTATACCCCCTCAAACCCTCTACAGCCTCATTTAAGACCGATCGGAGAGGCCTCGGATCCCTGGCCAAGCACTCGAGGTAAAGCGTTGGAACAGGTTCACGCTCGAGAAACCTCGCGTGCCCTAGGTGGATTATCCCGTCCGCGCCGACCGTCTCGGCCTCTGAGAACGCCACGTCGCAGGCTCCCCAACAGCTCCCACCGTGGAGAAAGACTTCAGCCAGTCTAGAAACTCGCTCCGCGAGCTTGAGCATTTCTTCTCGGAGGCCTGGAGGGGCTTGGATCAACACTCTCCTCAGCCTATTCTCTTTTATCCACTTCTCGGCTTCCTCGGCCTCGCATTCGTAGATCAAGGTCTAGGCTCCAGCTTCTCTGCCCGCTTGCCTGTAATTAAGGAATTATTCCCCGAGGGATTCCCAGAGAATTATCGGGAGATCGACGGCCTCTATTCCCTCGACCTGGTTCCTCCTAATGGTCCTCGAGAGCTGGTACATGCAGAGCGGGCACGAGGTGATTATCTTCTCGGCTCCCTTCTCCAAGGCATCCTCTATAATCTTCATCGCGGCTTTTCCAGGTAAGTCTCTCAGGTACATTCCGACCCCTCCGGAGAGCCCGCAGCAGTAGCCGAGCTCCATCGTCCTCGAAAGCTCGACGAGCTCCAGGCCCGGAATGCTCTCGAGAACCTTGCGCGGTTTGCTGAATTTTCCCTCGAGCTTGGTGTAGTGGCAGGGGTCCAGGTAAGCGACTTTGGCCTCGATGCGCTTCCGAGGCTTGATCACGCCTTTTTCCAAGAGGCTGTAGAGGACGTCCACGACGTGGAGGACCTCGAACCCCAGGTCTCCGAGGAGCTCGTGATAAACGTACTTGTACATCTTGTAGCAGGCGGCACACGCCGTCACGACTTTCCTCGCCCCGGTTTCCCTGATCTTCGCGACGTTTCTCTCAGCGGTCTTCTTAGCCTCTTCTATGAATCCGTGGTCGTATAGGAGGAGCCCGCAGCATCGCTCGTTTTCTCCGAGGATTGTGAAGTCCAATCCGGCTTTCTTGAAGATCTTGACCGTTGAATCTCCTATTCCGTGAAGCCTGAAGGGGATCATGCATCCGACGAGGTAGAGGTATTCGGCTTTGCTGGGGAATTCCTCGTCCTTAGGTATCCAGCTCCTCCAATACTCAACTCCCTGCCCCGTCATCGATCCATGCTCGATTATGTTTCCGCATAGCTTCATGATGGGCTCGGGGACCCTCTTCTCCCTGACTAGGATTTCCCTCATCTTCCTTACAATGTCGGCGATCGGGAGGTGGAAGGGGCAGGCGCGCTCGCAGATCCTGCACTGGGTGCACGCGTAGATGGATGGAATATCGTCGTCTTCTATTCTGCCGCCGTTCAAGACTTTTCTCGCGATCTCGATCTTGGTTAAGGGGCTGAACTTCTCGTCGTGGGTGGCGGAGTAAAACGTGCAGGCCTCCTCGCATACCCTGCATCCCACGCATTTCTCGACCTCGTCCCTAAGCTCCTCCAACCCCATCTTAATCACGCAGCCTGAATAATTCGGAGAGGTATCTAAAGAATCCTCGTCCACGTTTCAGCGTCGGGAAAACTTTTAAAGACGAAGCTCACCCGATAAAATGACCCGTGTAAAGATATGTCGAGTTCAACAGCCTTCAAGAAGGCGTTGGGCTGCGAAGAGGCCTCGAAGCTGAGGACCCCGGAGGTAAACGACATCGTTTACCGATTCGGGGTCATAAGCCCGAACCGTATAGCGATCCACGACTACCCTCTATCGCATCCCCTCGCGGCATTCAACGGAAGCGTCCTCTACGACTCGAAAAACGAGACCCTCGACCTCTACGCGAGAATAATCCTCGGATACTACCTCTACGTGAGCAGCATAATCAGGGTTCAGGTCCCGCTCGACGACCTCTTCAGCAGGTTCATAGACATAAACAGCTACGTCGGAGAGGTCGTGATCTATCCCTCGATGAAATACGACATATGGGGGGCGGAGGACCCGAGGGTATACAAGGTGAACGGAACGCCTTACATGACTTATACGGGTAGATCGATAAACTACTATTCACCCGTCAGGGAGAACAGGACCCTAGTGGTCGCAGCGGTCTACGACGACGTTCTCAGGTCATGGGTCAAGCGGTTCGTCTTCATGCCCTCCGAAAAGCTTTTCGGCGGGATAATAAGCAACAAGGACGCTTTCTTGCATAAAACGAGCGAGGGAAGAATCTATCTTCTCCATCGGCCGCACCTGCTGGACGACACCTTCCACCTAATCGCCAGCGAGCTCGACAGTAAAAGTCTCATAAACCACGGAACGAAACCCAAGGAAATAACGATAGAAAGCGGAGTAGAGGTCTTGGAGTCAGCTCCATTCGAGACGAAGCTCGGCTGGGCGACGCCGATAGTGAACAATAGGGGAAACAAGCTGATAGCCTTAGTTCACGCGATAGACAAGGACAGCGTGGTCTACAGGGTCTTCGCCGTCGAGTTAGCGTTCGAAAAAGACGGCGTGATAGTCGAAGCGGTTACGCCGAAATACATAATGGAGCCTAAGAAGCCATACGAAATACTCGGAGACAGGCCTTTAACGATCTTTCCATGCGGAGCGGCGAGGGTCGGGAAAGACGAGGTCGTGGTGACTTACGGAGCCGCGGACTCCATGATAGGGTTCGGGATAATCTCGTTGAACACCTTGATGAGCGAATTGGATAAAGGGAGAATATACTAAAGAGATTCGAAGAGTTTCAGGAACCTTTTCGCCACCTTTTCGTCGCTATGCTCTAAAGCGTATTCCCTGGCCCTCCGAGAAACCTTCTCCCTCACAGAATCGACCTTAACCAACAGCCTTATCTTTTCCATCAAATCCTTAACATCTCCAAGCCTATACTTAACGACCGGGCCGATCCCGTTTTCATCCACCTCGATCATCTCGAAATACTTGGTATCCGGAACGATCGTCGGAGTCCCGGAGTAAAGACATTGGCAGACGGTTGACGAAATGACGACTCCCCGGCTCTCGCCCTTCGGAAGCAGGTGAACATCCGCTCCCATGAGGTATTCATAGACCTTCGCGATCGTCGGCCTATCCACCTCTTGGACGATCCAGGGCTCATCAACTGGAAGCTCTTGGTCGCTCCTGAGAACGAAGTACGTGAGATCGCATTCTCCGCGGAGCTCTCTCAAAGCCCTGATATAATCCACGTACTCGATAGAGGGCTGCCTGCCATAGGTGAAGAAGAGAACGCCTTTCTCCGCGAACTTCGGCCTAACCGGGGAAACGCCGTCGATCAAAGCAAATGGATAAGGTATCTCCTCGATCCTTCCAACTCTCGATAAGTCAAATCCCCTGAGGAGTTCATCATAATATCTTCGATCGAAGATCACCAACGCATCCCACGGAATTTTCAAAGCCGCCTCCACGTCCCTGCGATAAGCCGAGTGAACGACGCCGACGAGCTTAGAGCTTTTCTTCAATTTCTCAGCTTTTCTCACGAGTTCCAGGATCGGAAGCCTTCCATATAGCTCGACGACTAGGAAATCGTAATCATGCATGAGGATTGTATCATCGATTGATCCGCCGTAGGGGTAGTCTATCTCCGTCGTTTCATCGTATATTCTATAAACCCATTCTTCATCCCTTATCTTAACCTTCTTATGATGCCAATCCTTGTTAGCGGAGATGAGTCTCGGAGCGAAAACCTCTACTCCGTACCCCATTGAGCGGAGTTTTCTACCTACTAGCTCCGCGTGAAGGCTTACTCCGCACGTCGCGTTCCATCGCCCTAAAAAAGCTATTTTCATATTCGGTATATGTTGTTTCAATTCTAGGTCTTAACCTTTAACGTTGGAAACGCCGAGAATGCCGTAGTTTAACCGACATGGATTAAAAACAAAAATTAAAAATTGAAGTAAATCCTGTGAAAACCGTAATGCCATCGAATTCGAAAGACGATTTCAACATAAAGATAAGATACCGAGTGATCAGGAGACCTGTAAAATACGCGAGGCTTGAGCTGAGGGGAAGAGAATTATGGATAATTATTCCAGAAGACGCTGACCCGATGAAAGTGATAAGGGAGAATAGGAACTGGGTTAAGAAGCAGACCTGGATCGTGAAGCA